>JAJONK010000606.1 GCA_021323355.1 Deltaproteobacteria bacterium | reverse complement strand
GTTCTATTTGAAGAATCAGGCGACGAAACCGGTTTCGTGTACGATGGCATGTATTTATCCTCTTTCATTCCCCACTGGAGCGGTCGCGAGCTGATCGGCGGGCCCATCAATCTCTACAACGATCGGCACCACTTCGCGGAATTTCACTCGGGCAGATTATTAGGACGCGATATACAGGGTTTCACGGATGACGAGATCAAAAAGTATTTTCGGCTCTACAACATCGGCGCGGTAGTTGCCTTCCATCCGGCCTCGCTGAAACGGCTACGGTCAATTCCCGGATTAATCACACTCGACCGGCGCATAGGTCCGGTGCATCTCATGACAGTGAACCAGCCGTCGGATTGGTTTGTACAAGGACAGGGGCAAATAACCGCCACACTCAATCGCCTGGAAGTCTCGACCAGCGGAGCTAAGGAAGTGATTTTAAAATACCATTGGTTGGACGGGCTGGTCAGCAACCCGCCCTTCATCAAGGTGATCGATCCGCCCCGATCTTTTACGCTAAAAATCGTACGCTAGAGGTGATTCAAATTCACCCATCGGGCGGAGAAAGGCCTGTTCAAGCAGGATTGCTACGGAGCCTTAGGTCCTGCTCTTCTGGCACTGATCAGCCTGATCGCTTCCTGATAGTGCTCCATCGCCTCTTCTCTCTTCCCCTGAGCTGATAGGACTCGCGCAAGACTCTCGTGTGCGGCGGCCAGGTTAGCATCGATCTGCAGCGCGTTTTTGAAGGACTGCGCCGCCAAATCGAACCGATTCTGAGCCGCGTAAACGCTGCCCAGATAGAAACGACTCTCGGCGGATTGCGGCATCAGACGGGCGGCCTCTCGCAACGGAGCATCAGCTTCATTGATGTTGCCTTGCTTCGCCAGGGCGACTCCGAGATTGAGATGCGCCCTGAAGAGCGCTGGATCGAGCGCGACGGCCTTGCGAAATTGCTCGATACCGGCCTGCAGATCACCTCGTTCGGCGAGAAGCTGTCCAAGATTGCTCCGGACCTCAGCGTAGTTTGGATAGATCCGCAGCGCTTCTTCGAAATGTCGTTGCGCTAAAGCAAATTGACCACGTCCAGCATACAGGTTCCCGATGTTGTAATGGGCGACTCCGTAGCTCGGTTCTACTTCGATGGCCTTTAGCGCTGTTTGGATAGCCTCCTCGACTTTGCCCTGTTTGTAATAGGCATTGGACAGGTTGTTGTAACCCCCAGCACCTGGCCGGCTAAATTCGAACACGGGCCAGTTAGTGAATATTGCGCAGGCGCAGAATACAGCGATCGTCCCGAACAGCGGACGCCAGCGTCCTTGCTTATAGAAGTGAATCATTTGCATCAAACCCGCGCCGGCAAAAGGAACCAGCAACGGAACCAGCGGAAAGCGATAACGACCAAATACGTAGAACACGGCGACACTTGCTGCAAGCGCCAGGATCATGACGTAGAGCAGCAACAATCGACGCCACTGTCCGAGTGAAACTAAGAGGCCAGCAGCGGCTAAAGGTGCCAGAACGCCAAAATGGTTCAACCGACCGAGCACGCCAAGCAGCGATGACCACTGCCGATAGATGTAGAAATCATCCGAATCTTCTATCTCTCGGCCGCTCCATACCAGGACCCACTTCTTGGCCAATAGTCGCAGCCAATCGAACGGCTGTGTTTTGATGTAATCGAACGACTTGCCTAACCAGTAGCTGGATACCTCACCTGGAGATAGACTGCGTTGCAACTCTCTTTCGGCCAATCGTTCAGCGTCCGGGCCTTCGAGTTGCGGCTCGCCGATTATGCCTCTGATCGAGTTGTAGGTTCCGTCCGCGGCTGGGTTGTTGCCGATATAGAAGTTCGGCCCCAATTGCGATGTCGTCAGTTTGAATTCCCCTCCCACAGCAAGGTTGCGCAGCCCGACCGGCAGGAGGACCAAGACTAAGCCGGCGAAGAACAAGCCAATCCGGCGCAGCCGCGCTGTTGGCGATAGCGTTGCGGAAGAGAACGCGATCCAGCACGGCACCACCAGGACCAAGATAAGCGCGTTTTCGCGCGATAAGGCTAAAAGACCAAGCACCGCGCCGACACTAAGCCACTTGGCCGGTTTCATTTCGTCGCTGATGCAAAAAATGAGAAACAAAATGGCCGTAAGTAAGAACAAATCAAGAATACTTTTTTCGATCAAGCCGTCGAAGAACAGCGCCGGCCCATAGCCGGCAAGAATGAATCCCGAAATGATCCCTGCTTCACGTGAGAACACCTGCTGTCCGATCAAAAAGATCAACGAGCATGAAAGCGCCCCAAGCGTAATCTGTACGAGCCGCGCTAACCAAAGAGTTTCGCCGAAAAAGAACTGCAAGATTCCGATACAAAGGAGCCTGGTAGAAAACTCCCGCGCCCAGCCAGTCCCCCGCCGCGATCCGTTGGCCCCATTCGTAGTAAGTCCTTGCATCTCCCGCGAGATGCTCAAACAACGGGATGGTATCGATCTGGAAGAGATAAACGAGCCGAAGAGCAAACGCGACGGTGAAAATCGTCAGGAACCAAAACCGCGTCCTTAGGGGATTGATCCGGCCAGGCAATGCCGCGCCGCCGGACGCTTTCGCGGATTTGACTTTTCTTTCCTGTTGCCGAGATGCCTTCTTCATTTAGCTCGTTACAACCCGAGAATTCTGGCCATGCTACGCTGCCAACGATGGGGAAGTTGTGACTGCTCAACGATAATGCTGAAATGTATTGATCCGATGGAAGGCAGAGTATCGATTTCGGATCAGAGCCTTTCCACGAATCCCAAGTCAACAATCATAGTTCATAAGGGGCTGGTTAAAATACCAAATTCAATAGGAGCCGCATCCTTTGTAGCGAACTGCGAAGACCGCCGCGCGCATTGTTACTTGACTTGCGCCTTCTTGTCGGCTTATTGCTTTTCATTCGAAAGATATCAGGGAGCACATGGCATATAACAGTCTGCAAGACTTCGTACAAGTTTTAGAACGCCAAGGCGAACTCAGGCGCATTACCTATCCGGTGAAAGCCGAGTTGGAGATCACAGAGATTGCCGATCGCGTGATGAAAAATAACGGTCCGGCGTTGTTGTTCGAGAACGTCGCCGGCAAACAGATTCCGGTATTGATCAATGCCTTCGGTTCGCAAAAACGCATGGCCCTGGCCCTGGGCGTCGACGATATAGAGGAAGTCGCCGCCGAGGTTCAAAAGCTGGTGCAAACTAAGCCGCCGAAATCATTCAGTGACAAACTGCATCTCGTTTCAGAACTGGTAAAACTCGCGGGCATCCCACCAAAAATTGTGAGTAAGGGGGAATGCCAGCAGATCATTCACCGGCAACCAGACTTGAGCATATTGCCCGTGCTCACCTGCTGGCCGGGAGACGCCGGACCGTTTATAACCTTGCCGATG
>JAJONK010000115.1 GCA_021323355.1 Deltaproteobacteria bacterium | reverse complement strand
GTCGCTGCTGAAGATCCATTGATTGCCGAGGAAGCGCTGTCTCTAATCGACGTGCGCTACCATGAGCTGCCGTGCCTTGGGACGGTTGAAGACGCGCTCGCCGCCGGCGCTCCGCTTGTGCACGAAAGCACCGCCGGCACCGGCGAATTCCATGACATCGCCACCGTCGGCGCGGTGATGAAGCCCAACGTCTGCCATTACGAATTCTTTGAAAGAGGAGATGTGACCCGCGGCTTTGCCCAAGCCGACCAAATTCTCGAGGAAACGTTCGAGTTCCCGATGATCTATCAGTACGCCATGGAGCCGCACACGTCCGTGGCGCGGGTTACCGACGGCGGCATTATCCTATGGAGCTCGTCGGCTCATCCGTTTCTGGTTCGCTCCGAACTGGCGCACATGTTCGGCTTGCCACAGGCAAAAGTCGAGGTCATTGTGCCGTACGTCGGCGGCGCTTACGGCAGCAAATCTTATTTCAAGATCGAACCATTGATCGTCGCCATGGCGCGCAAGACCGCCGGTCGACCGGTGCGCCTGGCGCAAAGCGTGCCGGAGGCGATGCTGACGACACGGCGCCACTCCGCCAAGGTGCGCATCAAGACCGGCTTTAACCGCGACGGGACCCTGATTGCGCGGGATGCCGAAGTGGTGATGGATACCGGCGCGTACGCCGATAACGGTCCGCGCGTGGCCAAGCGCGCGATCAGCCGCATGATCGGCCCCTACAAATTGGGCGATTGCAAAGTCGAGGTCTCAGCGGTTTACACCAACACGGTTCCGGCCGGTTCGATGCGTTCCATTGGCGGGCCGCAGACGATCTGGGCCTTGGAATCGCACATAGACAGTATCGCTCACCGACTCGGCTTGGACCCGCTGGAATTTCGCATGCGCAATTTACTCAAGCGGGGGGAAGAGCTAAAAAGCGGCGCCACGCCCATCGACGCGGATCTGCGGCAAGGAACCAAAGTCGCCGCGGATCATGTCTGCTGGAGCCAGCGACCCAATCGGATAGGCAAAGGCCGGGGTGTTGCTGTGGGCGTTTCCGATTCCGAAGCAATGCCGGTTTCGGTGACCCTGCTCAGGCTTTTGGCGGACGGCAGCATTCTCTTGCTCGCCGGCACCACTGAAGTGGGTCAAGGCGCGCGCACGATCCTCAGCCAAATAGTCGCCCGGGAACTGGATGTTCCGATAGAATCCGTGATCATGCGTGGCACCGATACGCTGGCAACCCCTTTCGATCGCTCCACCGGCGCTAGCCGCTCAACCACAGTCATGGGAAGCGCGGTCAAACTCGCCGCGCTCGATTTGCGCAAGCAATTGATCGCCGCCGCCGCCGAAGCGCTCGGCACCAACACTACCTCGATTACCTTGCGCAACGGCATCGCCAGTTGCGGCGATCGTTGTCTGACGTACGGCGAAGTAGTCAGCAGGTACTTTGGCATGCCCGGCGGCGAACTCATCGGCCGTGGCACCATGCGCCCGGGACAGAGCCTCGGTCCGAAGTTACCCCTGTTCTGGGAAACCGGCATGGGCGCTGCGGAAATTTCACTGGATATCGAAACCGGGGCGATCCAAGTCGATCGCTACGTCACGGTTGCCGACGTCGGCAAGGCTATCAATCTTGCGCAAGCCGAAGGTCAGGATGAAGGCGCCGCGATTCAGGGATTGGGGCACACGTTGTTTGAGTCACTGCAGTACGAGAACGGGCAACCGGTGAACGCCAATCTCGTTGACTACCGCGTGCCGCGGTTCACCGATATGCCGGCGCTCTTCGACTCGGCATTGATCGAAAATGAAGACGGCCCAGGGCCCTATGGCGCCAAAGGAATGGGTGAATCGGGCATCGTCTCGATAGCGCCGGCAATTGGCAACGCGATCTTCCAAGCGACCGGAGTGCGGATTCGCACTTTGCCGTTGACTCCGGAACGAATCTGGCGCGCGCTTAACGACGCAAAGCGCGGCGTGTGAAGCAGAAGGATACGCAACTCGATATGGAACAGAATCCGACATTCGATAAGGTCAGCGCAATCATTGAACGAGCGCGCGCCGAACTGATCGATCTTTGTTTGCAGTTGGGGAATATCTCGAGTCCCCATGGTCAGGAGCGGGAGGTCGGGGAGGCTGTGCTCGATTGGTTGAAGCAGTATCAAATCCACGGTCAACTGCAGTTTATCACCCAACGAAGCGTTAACGCGGTTGCGACTATGTCGGGCAGCGGTCGAGGGCCCAGTCTTATTTTCAACGCGCACATGGATACCGGTCCGGAACTGCCGGCAGACGCGAGCGAGGATGCCAGAAAGCTTGAGACCGCGTGGGTTGAAGGCGAGATGCTTTTTGGCAAGGGAATGATCAATGACAAGGCGCAGCTATGCGCCTTCATGATCGCCATGAGCGCGCTCAGGCGCGCCGGAGTTCAGCTCAAAGGAGATCTAACACTGACGGCGGTGGCGTCCGAAACCGGCAATCCCTCCATCGATGAGTTTCAGGGCATTGATTTTCCCGGCGAGGGATTCGGCACCAAATGGCTCGTCGACCGTGGCGCCATTGCCGATTATGCGCTGGTCGGCGAGACCTCGAGTTTCGGCATCGTCCAGGCCGAATGTGGCGCGGCGTGGTTCAAGATTCGGGTCAAAGGCAGAGAGGTCTATACCCCGCGTTACGAGCGAGGCGCATCGATTGGGGAAAACCCCAACGCATTTGCCAAGGCTGCTCATGTGATTCAGGCCTTCGAAGAGTGGGCGATTCAGTACGAAAACAGAGAAACCATCGACTTTGCCGGCGGAACCATCATACCCAAAGCGCAAATCGTCGAGGTGCGGGGCGGCGCCGGAGTGGGACGGCCAAATGCCACCTGTGATATTTTTACCGACGTGAGAATTGCGCCCGGCAGGAATCCACTTACGGTTCAAAGGGAGCTTGCCGCTGCCATCGGGAAGGTGAATCTAGATTGTGATATTTCCTTGTTCCAGTATTCTCGCGGCCACATCGCCCAGAATGCCGAGCCTTTGATCGACGCCGTTAGATCGGCTCACCGCTATCTCTTCGGTGCTGAGCCGCCGCAACCGCCATCGGCGGAAACCAGCATGTGGCGCGACCTGAACGTTTTCAACGAAATCGGCATTCCGTCCATTTGCTATGGGCCGCCCCGGCAAAGAGAGCGCCTGAGTGGCGCCCAGAACCGCGCGATGAAGATCGACGACCTGGTTCTAGCGACCAAGGTCTACGCGCTCAGCGCGATGATTCTGTGTGGCATCGAATGACCAAACTTTATTGCTGGAGGTGCATGTGAAGCGACTCGTCTGGTTGCTCTCTTGCTGCATCATGCTCGGTTTAGCATATCCCTATCAGGCACCGGCTGAAGCTCTCAGGGTCGGCGTCTCCGGTTTGAGCGCTGAATTCACTCCCGTTTGGGCCGCCAACGAGCGCGGCATATTCAAAAAGTATGGTTTCGAAAGCGAAGTCATCGCGATGCAGGGTGGCACTCAATTGGCGCAAGCTATTATCGGTGGCACCATTCCTATCGGTGTCATGGGCGGGGCCTACTTGACCGCTGCCGTGCGCGGTGCGGATCTGGTGATGATCGCCACCCATATGGACAAGTTTCCGTATTCGCTCATCGTCAAGCCGGCGATCAAAAGAACCGAAGATTTGAAAGGAACCAAGCTTGCCATCAGCCGCTTTGGCTCTGCCAGCGATGCTGGATTGCGCGTCTCACTGCAGAGACTCGGGCTCAATCCTGATAAGGATGTAACCATTTTGCAGGTGGGAGGGCAGACATCGCGCTTCGCCGCGCTCAAAGCCGGCACCGTAGATGGCACAGTGGTGATTCCGCCGCTTAGCGGAGCGGCGCAGCGTCTGGGATACAACGCGCTCATCAACATGACCAAGCTAGGCATTCCATATCCGCAAGAGGGTGTGGTGGTGACCCGGCAACTACTTGCGAGCCGTCGCGATATGGTCATGCGATTTCTAAAAGCTTATCTGGAAGGGGTCAGAGAGCTCAAGGTCGACAAAGACTTCGCCGTCTTCGTAATCGCCAAGTATCTGCGCATGGATCCGAAGAAAGATCGTGAGGCGCTGGAAGACAGCTTCCAAGAGGTCATCATCGAGCAGATGCTGAAAGTTCCGCACATCAATCTGGAAGCCACCAAAGTCGCGCTGGATTTGCTCGGCAAAGAACGGCCAGCGAATGCCTCTACAGATCCCAAAGACTATGTCGATGGAAGCCTGATGCAGGAGCTGATCAAGAGCGGTTTCATCGACAATCTCTATAGGTAAGCTTGCTGGAGAAGTGATGAAATTCTGCGTGCAATTAAACCCTCAGGTATCGATCGACAAGCCCGGCGCGCAGCTGATGCCGACATTGATTGAGCAGGTTCGCGTAGCTGACGCCGTAGGTTTTGACGCTTTCTCCATGGGCGATCATTACAATATCCCGGGGCTGCAGCGTCTCAATCAAGTGCCCGCGCTGGCGCGGCTTTGCGCCGAAGCCAAGCATTGCGCCGTTGGCACCGCCGTGATGCTATTGGGCTTGCGTCATCCGGTCACCGTCGCCAGCGAACTTGCCAGTCTCGACGTTCTCAACGATGGCAAATCCTTCTTTGCTTTCGGCCTGGGCTACCGTGATGATGAACTGAATGCTTTTAATCTCACCAAGGCGCAACGCTTTCATCGGTTCGTCGAAGGAGTTGAGATCATCAAACGACTCTGGACCGAGAATAATGTGCACTATGACGGCACAGCATTTAAGCTCAAGAATGTCAGCGTCGATCCCAAACCGTTGCAAAAGCCGCGGCCGCCGATTTGGATCGCCGCCAATTCCGATGCCGCGGTCACCCGCGCCGCGACCATCGGTGACGGCTGGATGATCGGGCCGCATTCCGCCATCGATGAATTGGAACATCAGGTGGAGCTCTGCCGCCAAACTTGGAGCGCTGCCGGGAAGCCAGGTTCGCCCGACATACCGATAATTCGTGAGACGTTTGTCGCTAAGACAAGAAAAGAAGCGACGGAAAAGGCGCGTCCCTGTTTGGAGCAGCTCTACCGGACGATATACGTCAAATGGAAGCAGAACGAAGCCATGAGCGATTCAAGCGAATTGAGCTGGGCCTTCGATCGTCTAAGTAAGGGGCGTTTCATCCTCGGCTCGCCCGAGGAGTGCGCCGAGCAGATCAAAGAATACGGAAACCGGTTGGGAACCGATTACATCTTACCGCGCTTCGACTGGACGCCGGGATTGCCGCAGAAGGAGATTTTAAATTCAATGCGGCTGTTCGGCGAAAAGGTGATTCAAAAATTGTAGGCAGCAGGTTCCAAGGAGGAAATATATGAAACGAAGCATACTTGCATTTGTGGTGTTTGCGACGCTGCTCTTGATGCTCAGCTTGCCGCAGCTGAGCTCGGCCAAAATCGTCGTCGGTCTGTCATCGGTAAACGTGGCATTCTTGCCGGTGTACGTGGCTCAGGAAAAAGGATTTTTCAAAGACGCCGGAGTAGAAGTCGTGTTCGTTATGTTTAATGCCGGTTCGACTAACCTACAGGCGCTTGCCGGCGGCGACATCCAGATCATGGGCAGCGCTTTTGTCGAGACGATCGGCGGTCGCGCTGCGGGCATGGATATCAAAAACTTTTGGGGAATTTGCAATCTGATGCCGTTCCAGCTTTATTCCCAGGCCGATTTCAAATCGATGAAGGAGGCCAAAGGCAAGCGTTTTGCAATCAGCCGCTTCGGATCTCTGACCGACTACTTGACTCGGGCGACGTTGCAGCATTTCAAGCTCGACCCCAAAGACGTGACCGTCTTACAGATCGGCAGCACGCCAGCGCGTTACGCGGCGCTGACGGCCAAAGCGGTGGATGCCTCGATCGTCTGGTTCCCGGTAACCGAAATCGCCAAATCACAAGGCTACACCAAGTTGCTTGATCTCAAGGAAGTGTTTCCGGAATGGCCCTACGAGACTTTTGCCGCCAGGGAGTCTTGGCTCAAAACAGAAAAAGACCAAGTCACCAAGTTTCTCCAGGCATACCAGAAGGGTGTGAGATACACGCGGGAAAACAAAACCGATTCAGTAAAGATCATGCAGAAATACGTGAAAATGGATCCTGCCTACGCTCCGGCAGGGTATGACGAATACCGCGATTCGTTTCCGATCAACGGCCAGATCGCCGAGAAGGTGATTCCCCAGGTTATCGCAGAGGAAGCCGCGACCGGTCGAATCAAGAGAAAAATATCCCTCGATGAGCTGATCGATCGCTCCTTCATTCAGGCAATTGGCGGTAAATAGTCACTTCGACTAAGCGCGCGGGTTCCTGGCATTCGGCAAAAGACAAGATCGGCTCGGCGAAGCTGCTCAATTTATGGTCGCCGCCGCGGAACTTAAGTTACATGAAGTTGAAGCGCCGGTCGGGAGGAGAGTTTTCCCGACCGGCCTGTTACCAGCCTCCTTGCGCAGCTTCTTGCACATCGTTGAGTAGTGCAGGCCAGACGGCAAATTGGACAATGCTAACATTACCGAGCCTTGAAAGCAGTTCAAAGGCTCAGTTTGTCCCCTCTAGATACGTTAACGCACCAGCTATTAGTAACACATGATCAAAAGTGACAAGGCCGGCGGCGATAAAGAGTTCAGTGATCGAATGGAGCCTTTGGGACGTGTCATCGGGCGGACGCGATATGTTGTGCTGTTGGCGGTTATCGCCGTGCTCCTGGTCGCGCTCTCACTCTTTCTGTTGGGAACGATTTTGGCGATCATGGGCATCTGGGAGGCATGGGCGGCTTTGCTTCACGGCCGGCTCGAAGCCACGGATTTAACCGTAGAATTTCTGGAGATCGTCAGCCTCATGCTGAAGGCGGTCTTCTTTTACTTAATCGGTGTCGGACTTTACAGCCTGTTCATTGCACCGCTGAACATTGCAACCTCGTTAGGCGTAGAAACTCTTAACGACCTGGAAACCAAAGTTATTAGCGTCGTAGTTGTGATCCTGGCGGTGAGATTTCTGGAGGAATTCATTAGCGGAAAGCAGGCATTGGAAATATTGCAGTACGGCGGTGCGCTAGCAGTGACCGTGGGCGCGCTGGTTTTTTTTCAGTTTTATAATCACCGCGCTAAAGAAGATCAGCAGGAACACGGGACGGCTGAACAGTCGAAAAAAGATTTGTTCGAACGTGACCAAGAACAAGAACATAACCAAAGCAGACCGGGCGAAAGGTCAGACGAACAAGACAGGCGAGACAGGTAGCGTTTCACTCAAGCGATCCGACTAGCGCCATGCTCGGCGGGTGACGGGAGATAAGGAGACGGGGCACTTCA
>JAJONK010000114.1 GCA_021323355.1 Deltaproteobacteria bacterium | reverse complement strand
CTCCCGTCTTAAGATCCTCGCTCAGCTCAATATTGCGGAACGGCGCTTGCCGCAGGATGGCCGGATCAAGATCAGATTAGCGGGAAAAGACGTTGATTTGCGTATCGCTACGGTTCCGACCCTTTACGGCGAGAGCGTGGTCATCCGGCTTCTCGAGCGCGGGCAAATTTTTACGCAGCTCGAGACCATCGGATTTCCCTCGGATATATTAAACTATTTCAACGGCATGATTCTTAAGCCACATGGCATGATACTCGTCACCGGACCAACGGGAAGCGGCAAAACGACGACGTTATACGGCGCGTTGCAGAAGATCAATGATCCGGGAAAGAAGATTATCACCATCGAAGATCCTGTTGAATATCAACTGAGTGGAGTCAATCAGATACAGGTCAAACCGCAAATCGGGTTGACATTCGCCAATGGGCTTCGTTCGATTGTGCGACAAGATCCAGACGTTATCATGGTCGGTGAGATTCGCGATGCCGAGACGGCGGAAATCGCGGTGCAAGCCGCCCTAACAGGTCACTTAGTCTTTTCGACGTTGCACACCAACGATGCTGCCGGAGCAATTTCCAGGCTACTGGAGATGGGTGTTCAAGACTACTTATTATCATCCTCTCTGCTAGGTGTGCTGGCGCAAAGACTGGTGCGTCGCCTATGTAAGACGTGCCGCAAAGAGGTTTCATTCTCGAACTTTGATAGGGATGAGCCGGAACTTAGTCTGCCCAGCGGAAATCTGCCGGAGCAGGTTTGGGAAGCCGTCGGTTGCAACACTTGCAGCGGCACCGGTTATCTAGGCCGAGTCGGAATATTTGAATTACTGCCAGTGACTTCTGAGATCTGCAAAATCATCGTTCAACGCGCCGATGCCGGAACGATTCGTAGTCTTGCCGTCCAACAAGGAATGCGCCTGCTGAGAGATGATGGCTGGGATAAGGTGCGTCACGGCGTCACCACAGTTGCGGAAGTGCTCAGAGTGACAAGGGAAGAGGCGTAACGGATTCACTCGTCAGGTTTTTGTCGGATTGCGCAAGAGTGTCTGAGTAGATGGCGTTCTACCAATATCGGGCCGCGGATCACGCAGGCAAGATCGTCGAGGGTATCATGGAAGCTGAGGCCGAGCAGGGAGTTGTGTTGCGCCTCCACGAGATGGGCTGCATTCCGCTGCGCATCGGTGCTTCCGCCGAGAGTGGGGCGGTGGCTTCACAGGCGCGCTTGCCGCTGTTTTCGAAGCGCAAAATCAGCCAACAACAATTGCTTCAATTCACCCAGGAGCTGGGCACATTGCTCGCTGCCGGCTTGCCCCTCGACCGCAGCCTGTCAATTCTCGGGAACCTGATAGAAGGAGAAGAGTTTAGCAAAGTCATGCGCACGCTCCTTGAGGCCGTGCGCGCCGGCAAATCACTGGCTGCTTCCATGGGAGAACATTCGGATGTCTTCCCAAAAATCTACATAAATATGATTCGAGCTGGGGAATCCGGGGGAATCCTCGAAGGAGTCCTGCGTTATTTAGCTGAGTACATGGAGCGTTCGCTGGCGCTCAGGGAAGATCTCAAGTCGGCGCTGATTTACCCTGTGATTCTCGCCAGCGCGGCCGGAGTTTCGTTGATAGTGCTATTCCTTTACGTGATCCCGCGCTTTGCTGTGATCTTTAAAGATGTAGGCCAGGCGGTTCCTTGGATTACACGAGTCATCATTGGCCTGAGCACTTTATTGACCGAGTATGGTTGGTTGATCGCGATAGCACTGATTGCCGCTGTTGCCGCGGCAGTATTTTATTTGCGCAATCCCGAAGCAAAAGCCGAGTTGGACCGTGTTTCTTTGCGCGTTTGGTTAGTCGGCGATCTGATTCGGAAGTTTGAGACGGCCAGATTCTCCCGCACTCTGTCGGCCCTGCTAAAAGGCGGCGTGCCGCTTCTCGAAGCACTGGGCACCGTCCAAGGTGTTATGGGTAATAGATTGATGGCACGGGCTATCAACCAAGTGCAGATCCGAGTTCGGGAAGGAAAGGGCATGGCGCGGCCTTTGGCGGAAAGCGGTTTTTTCCCACCGCTGGCGCTTAACATGATCGCTGTGGGCGAAGAGACTGGCAAACTGGAAACGATGCTCGGGGAAGTGGCGGGTTTCTATGATCAAGAGGTAAAGCGAACGACAAAAAGATTGACGTCCATTATCGAGCCGGTATTGATTTTGGGAATGGGATTGGTGATAGGTGTCGTCGTGATCTCCATGCTGCTGGCAATCTTTAGTATCAATGATTTACCATTCTAGAAAATATCTTAACGATGCCAGAGGATTCACCCTCGTCGAACTGATCGTCGTCGTGATTATCATCGGTCTGCTTGCCGGGCTCGTGCTGCCGCAGTTCATCCGTCAAGAAGAGAAGGCAAAGCTCAGGACCACCAAGGCGCAAATCGAGCTTTTTGGGACTGCCCTCGATACCTTTCGTTTGGATGTTGGGCGCTATCCGACCACCGATGAAGGCCTGCAAGCGCTTCGACAAAAACCCGGAGGATTGGAGCGTTGGGATGGTCCGTATCTGAGAAAGGATCTGCCGTTGGATCCGTGGAGTAAGCCGTACGCTTACAGAAGTCCTGGAGAGCACGGTCCTTACGACATTGTGTCGTACGGCGCTGATGGTACACCCGGGGGTGACGGCGATAATCGTGATATTACTAGCTGGGAAAAATAGTCGCGGCTTTTCTCTGCTCGAGTTGGTTCTAGTTCTGATGGTTCTCGGTCTGAGCGGGCTAGTCGTCCTGCCAAACGTTGAGAAAGGATTGCGAGACCGGGATTTGCGGCGGTCGGCGCTTGCTTTGGCCGCGACTGCCCGGGATTTGCGCAGCCAAGCGCTTCACAAAGGGGTGCCGCAGCGATTGGTTCTCAATATGTCAGAGAGCACTTATCGGGTCGCGCGCAACGAAATCCATTTTCCTTCCAACGTAAAGATCGCCTCAGTCGCCGGCGCTGAAGTTCTGGACGATGGAAGCCGTCAATTTTTGTTCTTTCCTAATGGCAGCACGTTGGGCGGCCGAATTGATCTTACTAGCGGTGCTGATTCAACGTCATACTCGATCCGACTTCACCCGCTCACTGGTATTGTCGACGTGATGCGGGGCGATAGCTCGTGACGCGTGTCAAATCATGCTTGGGTTCAGGCCGAGGCTTCACTCTGCTCGAGGTCGTGGTAGCCATGGCTATCGTCGGGCTTGGCGTGGTGACCCTGCTGGAAATCTTCTCCTCGGGTTTGCAACTCGGTGCCCGAAGTCGAGATAGAACTCAAAACGTTGCTTATGCCCGTCAGGTGATGGATCAGTTCCTGGCGCGGCGCACGCTTGCGGAAGGTACCGAACAGGGCACGACTGGCGACTCCCACCGGTGGCAGCTTCAGGTCCAGCCTGTCAGACCCATTGACGGGCTGGTGTTGGGCAACGATTGGGAGCTGAAAGAAATAACTCTTGAGATGTTCGTACCGGAAACAGGTCGCGAAAGGCGCGTCGAGCTTAGAACCCTGCGTCTGGTGAAGAAGGGAGATCGCTGATGAAAACATCGCGACGTCCCCAAAATTCGCTCGGCTTTACCTTAATTGAAGTCGTTCTCGCATTAAGTATTTTTGCTCTCATAGGAGCTGTTTTGTATGGCGCTTTCTCGCTAAGTCATAGCGCTGTTGCAAAGTCGCAGGCTAGCTTCGAAGATAATCAAAAGCTGCGATCGTTTACGGATTTGTTAGGCAGCTATGTCCGATCCGCGTATCCGTATCGACAATCTGTTCAGGATACGACAGTGTTTTTTGATGGACAGGAAGACCAACTCACGTTTGTGTCTTCAATATCTCTGGCTATGGGTGGTCGAGGGATGTCAAAGATTCGCGTTGCCTGGGAGCCTGCTGAAGAGGGCGAGGGGGCGATTCAGCTCGAAGAAGAGGTGCCGGTGCGGTTTAATTTGAGCGAAGATCGTGATCCCGGCGGTCTGCGAAACGATGTGATTATACGAGAGCGAGTAAAAGATTTTCGGTTCGCTTATTTGGACCCAAAGAGTGAAGACGAGCGATGGGAGGAACGCTGGGACGGTAGAGAAAAGCTGGCGCTTCCGCGCGCCATTCGCGTCAGCTATCGTAATCATGATGGCAAGGAAATTCGCTGGGTGTTTCCGCTGATGATTAGTGTTTTGGCGCAGTGAAGATTGTGGAGTTTCTGAAAACGAAATTAGCCGGCGTCTCAAGCGAGCGTGGCGTCGCGCTTCTTATCGTTCTATGGATATTTATCTTTCTTTTTGTCGTGGCCTTTGATTTCAGCACCGGTGTGCGCGAGGAGGCCACGGCAACGCATCGTTACAGCGACGACAATCAAGGCTACTATCTGGCGCTGGCAGGCTTTGAACAGGGCCTATACGACTTTCTAAGTCAATCACGGGGACCTGAGTTACAGCCCGTCGACAAGCCAAAAGATATCTTCGATGCCGGCTGGCGCGAGGCAACTCTCGGTAGCGGTACTTACCGCCTCCGGCTGGTGGACGAGAGCAGCAAAATAAATCTCAATCGAGCAGACGAGAATGTGCTGCGCCGCATTTTTTCCAATCTCGGGGTCGAAGAACCTCTCATCGGCGTCTTAATCGATTCAATCCTGGATTGGCGTGATCAGGATGATCTTCATCGGAGTAATGGTGCGGAAGACGACTATTACCTTTCCCTCAGTCCTCCCTATACCGCTAAGAACGGCGCCTTTGACAGCCTCGAAGAGTTGCTGTGGGTCAAGGGCGTGACCGCGAGCCTTTATTATGGTTATGATAGCAACGGGACTCCAGCTGGCGATGCGCCGCGCCTTGGTCTAAGAGAGATCTTTACCGTTGACAGTCCGATTGACCGCGTCAATCTCCGCACCACCTCGGCGGCGGTCATTCACGTTTTGCTCGGCATACCACTGGAGAAGTGTCAGGCGTTCGTCGAGGAGAGAACGAAGCTCGCCGATAAGACCCTCGCGGATCTGCTGCCGCTCCTTGGGGTTGGTTCCGGTGATGCGGCGCTACAGATGTTTATCTTCACCAATCCCAGTATCGTAACAGTTGAGGCTGAAGGTTATGCGAGTGAGTCGCGCCAGCCGCGGCGCGTTAGAGGAGTTATCCGCGCCGGCGGCGGCAACCGCGGCTACGAGTTGACCCGCTGGGTGGACCGAGAAATTGGCTATCCCAGTGAGAGACAATGAGGTATGATAGGCAACTTTTGTCTCTAAATGGCAAAGTTTCAGTGCAATTTCCAAAAGTTAAACCATGAACTTGTCTAATTCTATTAGAAATCTTCCACGCGCCGACTTTCTTAGAAGTGTCGGAATTTACATCATGCGCGACAATCTGGTGTTGGTTCGGCTGCGCAAGAATTTTCTTAGCGTCACGCTGCTTGAACAGGAGCTGAGAGATCTACCAGTCGGTGAAAACCGCCAAGCCATTTCGGAGTTGACCGGATGGATCGCTGAAGACGTGCGTGAGATCGCACTGAAAGCCGAACATGATTCGCGTGAGCGAGCGTTGCGTCAGGCGATTCTCTCGCTCTTGCCCCATTTCAGCGCCGCTAGGGATTCGCTTTATATCTGTGTCCCACAAGATCAGGCGATAGTTCAAACTATCTATCTGCCGCAAGCGGCCGAGGCTAATCTTCAACAGGTGCTGGAATACGAAATCGAACGGCAATTACCCTTCAATCGCGATGAAATTTATTACGATTACCTGCCGATGGGAAAACGCGGCGATAAGATCGGCATCTTTCTGTTCGCCATTCCCAAGAAACATCTGGCCGGCGTATTGGACGTCTTGGGATCGTTTGGTATCCTTCCGAGCGGAGTTGAAACGACCGCGACGGCTCTCGCGAATTATCTGCTTTTTTGCAAAAAAGACTTGGCCGGTTGCGCGGCGATCATTGGCGGCCAGGCCGATGATCGCGAATTAATCGGAGTTCGGGCTAGCCCCGCCGGTTGGACGCAAGCTCCGGAACTGCTCTTCTCACACAGATTGCCCGACGCTGAGTGGGCCGAAGGCATCGGCAGGGAACTCATTGCCGAATGTTTACGTCAAACCCCAAAACTCTACGGGTGGGGAAACGCGGAGCACGTCTTTCATTCTGCGACTGGGGAAAAGGTTGAGTGCGAGGATCTTTGTACTCTGGCAATCGAAAAAATTGGCGGTAGAGACCAGTTATCCGCTGCAACCTTACCGGCCGTTGGCGCGGCGCTGCGCGGCGTTCGAGAAGCGCGCTTGGAGACCAACGTTCTTCGGCCAGCTGGGGCGGATCGCGGCGCACGAAACAATCTCTCGCGCATGAATTCATTGATGATCGGCTTGCTGGTTCTCTTGCTTCTGGGCTGGGGAATTAGTTACCCGATCAAGGACGAATTACGACTAAAGCAACTGCAGCAGGAGAATCACAAAACCGAACCTTCTGTGGAGGCTTTGCGCCGTGAGGAGGTCCAGCTACAGGGGGTGCGCAAGGAAGTACAGTTTCTATCGGATATCGATCGACGTAAGGGCGAGGTGCTGCGCGTGCTTGATGAACTTTCGAAGGTGGTACCGACCAGCGCTTATTTGTCTAATTTCCGCTACCGCAACGGCGTCTTGGAAGTCCAGGGCAATGCCGAGAATGCGTCTACATTGATTCCGCTATTAGAGAAGTCGCCGCTTTTTGAGAATGTTGCATTCAATGCGCCTTCAAACCGTGGCCGTGACAATCGGGAAACATTTTCGCTGAAAGCCGAGTTGGAGAAACAACCTAACAGCGGGAAATTGCCCCCCGCCGATAAGTCTAAAGAGAAGGCTGGTAAGCTATGAAACAGCTTTGGGCAAGATTATCTAAACGGGAACGTGGCCTGGTTGTAACCACCTTGCTGATCCTATTACTCGTGCTCGGGCGTATCTCGGTGGTGAGTCCCTACATGGCTCATCGTGAGTGGGTACAAACCCAGCTGGAAATACAGCCGCAGCTTCTGGAAAAGAACTTGCGGTACATTGGACAAAAGGAACAATTGAGTGCTGCATTAGAAGCGGCACGAAATGACGTGAAGGCCCATGAGGCCAAGCTGTTGACGGGCGATACACCATCGGTGAATGCCTCGGATTTGCAAGAAACCGTGCAAGGACTAGCGGCCAAGGAAGGTACTCAGGTGATTACCACACGGGTGCTGAATCCAGAAGCTACGGGAGCTTTTTCCAAGATTGCGATTCGACCTCCCCCAAGCTTCTGGTCATAGATGAAATCAATGTCCGTTCATTGTTTCGTCCTATTGGATTGCCGCAACAACAAGGGGCGCAGCCAACGGCACAAAATCTACGGGTTAGTATCACTGTCGCGGGCTTTGCACGCGGACAGGCCGCTGCGGCAAAATCGGACGCGCCAAAGACGATACTAGAAAAAGGCGTGTGAGTAGCAGAGCACCGACCTGATTTTTCAATGCCATAGACTGCGTTCGAAAGATGGCGGTTATTTCCGAGAAAAGAAGCCCAGGTTTCTTAACGCTCTAGGTAGATGAGGTTAGCGTGAGGTCTTTTGTTTACCTGAGAACCTCCTGGAGGATTTCGAAATTTTAAAAAGGTCATCACTGCTCAGCATTCTTCTTTTGGTCGCCATAGGTTTGGTCGGCTGGCGCATCTACAAAGTCTGGCAAGAGGAGCCGTGGAGT
>JAJONK010000113.1 GCA_021323355.1 Deltaproteobacteria bacterium | reverse complement strand
CTACACAGTCGAAGTTTGGCATGAGAAGCTCGGTAAGAATACCCAGAAGGTCACTGTCAAGGCAAAAGAGGATGCGAAGGTTAGCTTCGAGGTAGCAGGGAAGTAACCTTACTTGGCTCGAATCGTTGTAAGGCGGCGCTCCCCAAAGGAGCGCCGTTTTTTTTCACTTGCGCCCGTCCGTCACTTCAGCCACTTCATTTGCTCTTTCCAGATCGACCGGCGGTAATGCCTCGACCTGACGTTTAGCCGCCTCATCAATAGTCAGCGGAATTGGCGTGCCGATTTGCAGCGCGCCGTGCAGGATCTCTGCTGCTTCTTCCAAATAGATCGCCATCATCACCGCCTCGGGTATTGTCCTGCCGACGGTTACCTGGCCATTACCTCTGAGCAAAACGGCCGGTTGGTCACCCATCGTGCTTGCGACCTGTTCGCCGAGTTCTGCTGTAGAAATAAGGTCAGGCACATAAAATACCGGAACACCGCCGGCAAAAAAACTGCCGTGATTATGGACCGGCTCTAACTTCCGATCCGTCACCGAGAAAATATTGGCTACACGAGCGTGGATTCGGGTAATTGCATTGATCCGCGGCTTGATCTTCATGATGCTAGCGTGGAGGGCCGCCTCGAATGGAGCACGATGGTTGCCGTCAATTACTTCTCCGTTCAAATTCATGGTTAGCAGCTCGGCTTCGGTCACTAGTGCTAGGCTTATCCTGGGCGTGATAATGAATTGATCTGAATCGATGATGCGGGCGCTGACGTGGCCAAATCCTTCAACCAATTTTTGCCGCGAAAGGATGCGACAGGCGCTGACCACGTCTTTCTTCAATTGCTCCAGGTCCGGTCCCATAAAGCTCCTTTAATTTGCGAGAATATTGACGTATATTACGGTGATCAAACTTTCAGTAAAAGAGAGCCGCCGTGAAAATTAAAGTGGAATCGATTGCCGATGCTAAAGGACAGGAAACGCCGTCCCGATTTATGTTGGGCATCCGAACCATCGAGATTCAAGCCGTGGCAGATCGGTGGTACGGCGAGCAAGCCTGTTATTATCGTGTTCTGGGTAGCGATGAGAACTCATATATTCTCAAGGGGCCGTTAGAAGATGGCTCTTGGGAACTAGTATCCTTTACGCACAAAGACTCGCGGGGCACCGAGCTCGAATACGAGGGGAAACGGGAGCTTCAATAAACGGCATCGCTTCCGGCCGTGACTAAGTTCCAGTCGGCCGATTGAAGTTATCCCCGCCGGCTACTCCCCCGCCCGCAAACACGACGCGCGACGCGCTCGAATCAAAGTTTATTAATCTTCTTAACCATCCCCTAAAACTCTGACAAGGGACTTCACTCGATGAGCAAGCAGCACTTGGTGGCAGTTATCGGCGCTGGGCCCGCTGGTATTTATGGCACTCGCAAGCTTGCAGAGGCAGGGCATCGTGTTGTTCTGTTGAATCGCGATATTAAGCCAGGCGGTTTGGCGGAATATGGAATCTTCGTGGACAAGGAGAAGATGAAGACCGGCCTGCGTAAACAGTTCAAGAAAATCCTGAGTGACCCGAAAGTTTTTTATCTTGGCCATGTCAGCGTCGGACATGATCAGGCGCTTACGCTAGCCGATCTCAAACAAATTGGTCTCAGCGCCATCGTTGTGACGGCAGGAGCGCAGGGAACCAAGAAACTCGGCATTCCCGGGGAAGAAAGCGTTGGTGTTTATCACGCTAAAGATGTCGTGTACCACTACAATTCATTGCCGCCGTTTAGTCAACGAAATTTCGAAATTGGTCGCAGAGTTGCCATCATCGGCATGGGCAACGTCATGGTCGATATTGGTAACTGGTTGTTGAATCACAAGAAGATCGATCAAGTCGTCGTAGTAGCGCGGCGCGGGCCCCTCGAAAAGGCCTACGATGACAGCGAATTCGAGGTGATTGAACAGTATCTCGACAATCTCGAGATGAAAAAGGAGATTGAACGCATACGGCCGCAACTTACTGCGGTGGGACAGAACATTGATCAGATCATCGAAAAATTCGTCAAACAGGGAGAGCCTGCCGAAGGGCGCAGGTTACAATTCCGCTATCTGTGTTCACCGACGAAAGTTATCGCCGATGATCGCGGCCGCGTCGCCGCGCTTGAAGTCGAAGAGAACGAGTTGATACTTCAGGATGGCAGGACAGTCGCGAAAGGAACCGGCAAACATGCTCAGATCGAAGTCGATTGCGTGATTTACGCAATCGGTGATCAAGTCGACGCCTCGCTCGGTCTGCCGTTCTCGCGCGGCGTTTTCGTGACTAATCCTGGAAAACTTCTCGCCGATCCTAATCCGGCGGCGTACCAGCCATATGATCCTGAAGCCGCAAGAGTGCTCGAGGGCATTTATGTTGCCGGTTGGTCGCGCAACGCCAGCGTCGGCCTTGTCGGCGTCGCTAAGCAGGACGCGGAGAGAGGTATGAAAGTGGTTAACGAGTACTTGAGCGCCAAGGAAGGATTCACGCCCGGCGAGATGGAAGCCAAGATCGAAGCCATTCTCGGCATACTCGACAAGAAGGGCGTTTCCGTCGTGACCAAAGAAGACGTCGAGATCCTTGAGAGTGTTGAAAACGAGGAAGCCCGCAACAGAAAAACCTGGGATTTCAAATTCATCACCGATGACCAGATGCTGCAGGTGATTCGAGAGCGCAAGGCGGCGGGCTGACATATCTCTTATAATTATATAACCTTAATTGATCGCCGCTGTGATGCTCTTTCCTCGCCTGGCGTTTGCCTCTAGTACAGCTTTCGTATTCCCCCTGATGTTGACGCAAGGAAGACCTAAAGCAGTTCAATCGCCAGTGTTCATTCAATCTCGGGAGAGAAGACGAAGCTCGGAGCTACGTTCTGGGAGGCGACGCAATGGATCGACTATAATCCGGTCGATGAAGCAAAGAATGGTTACAGCGGTAGTAACTCTCTGAGATTGCCGGCCGCTCGGAAGTGCATTATTCCTGTCCCAGGCTTTACGCTGCGGCGTTATGATCACAAGAAATTGAGGACGGCCAAGGTGGGGTGGAGGAAGCTTGACCTCATAACCGCGCAGCCTGAGCTTTTTCGCTCGCGCTAACGCTGCTAGCCAGCTTTCGAATGATTCGCGCGTTCGGTCTGCGATCACCCGCTTTAAATTTTTTTGTTTGATGAGGATGATGTCTTTTCTTCGTTTCAAGTTTGTCCTCCCAACCGGCTGAACCACTCCATTTGCAGCCGCTTTAACGCAATGAAAGAGCCATGGACAAGAGTACGTTGATCTTGTCGGTCTTTGAAACTTCGGCGAGCGCTAAAGCAGTTCATGTTCTATCGTTTTCTTATTTTCACGAATTCTAGCTCCGTTTTTTTGCACTCACAGGAAAGAAGCTCGGGATCGATACAGGAATGATCAAAGCCGAGAACAGCTTAAATCCTAGGAAAGGTTCGATGATTCACGGAAGGGAGAGCTTCAACTAATGCACGGCGCAGCAACATTAGAGAGTAGGTCCACCGGCAACGTTTTTGCGATCATCGACGGCGCGCTTAAAATCCTCATAACGGTCCAAATCGGGTGAAAGAATGTAGGAATTATCACGTTGACAAATGCCGGCATCATCTAGCAGCGGCGGTAATGCGGTAAGCGGCAGTTGATTGCGAAATTCCGTGGAAGAATCTAAGCCGCGATTTTTTTCCTAGACAAACCGTCCGTCGCGGTGGTATAGCGCAGACGATTCCGTGCGATGATGGACACCGAAGGAAATATCAAGCGATCGCTGATCGGTGTGCTATTATGCAGCGTGCTGTTGGGCTTCGCTGCCTCATGGGTTTGGTCCGCGGCAACCGATGCGTCAAAACCCGCCTCTGCCACGTATGTCGGCAATGAAGTTTGTCAAGCTTGCCACGCGCCGCAGTTCGAAAAATTCTCGACAACTTTGATGGGCAAGATATTCTTGCACAATCCGCGTAACGAAACGGAGAGTCGGGCGTGCGAGAATTGCCATGGTCCGGGAAGCGAGCATGTCGCGGCCGGCGGCGGCAAAGGCGTCGGCGGTATGATCACGTTCCGGAAAGATTCCGGCGAATCCGCCGAAGTACAAAACGAGCCTTGCCTCGGCTGCCATCAACGGGGCGTTCAGAGCTATTGGCAGGCGAGCACTCACGCTGCGCGCGGCCTTTCCTGCGTGAACTGCCATACGTTGATGGAGAAGACCAGCGGCAAACAAATGGCGAAGCTCACTGAAGTCACTCCTTTCTTCATTAATCGGGCGGAGATTGAAGTTTGCGGACAGTGCCATTTACAACGGAAGGCACAACTGCTTCGCTCTTCGCACATGCCGCTCAGAGAAGGCAAGATGGTATGTTCGGACTGTCATAACCCGCACGGAAGCCCCAATCCAGCGCAGCTCAAACAAAGAAGCGTCAATGAAAATTGCTATACCTGTCATGCGGAACGGCGCGGACCGTTTCTCTGGGAACATCCCCCGGTGCTGGAAAATTGCTCCAACTGTCATGAACCTCACGGCTCGGTCAACGACCGGCTTTTGAAGGTAAGCGATCCCCGGCTGTGCACGCAATGTCATATTGCTGTTCGACATCCAGGCACGCCGCGGCCGCTCAAGCAGCTGTCGCCGACGGTGGGTCCATCGGTTTTTGCCTACAATCGGAGCTGCACCAATTGTCATAGCCAGGTGCACGGCAGTAATCACCCATCAGGAAAATTCTATACTCGCTAGATACGGAGATCGGCTATGACATACAAGAAAGCCATTTTGCTTTTGAGTATAAGCGCCGCGACTCTCCTGTTCCTGACTACGCCGGGTTCAGCGCAACGCGATCTAGGGAATTATACGATAACCGGAGAAGCAGAAGTTGGCGCGCTAATAAGACACAAGAGCGGAAACGATACAAAATTCGAGGAGTACCGTGATCTTCCGGAGACCGTGATCGTCCCTCAGTTGGAGCTGTTCCTCGACAGTAAAAAGAACGACTTCTATATGGAGTTCGGCTCGATCAAACCCGGCTTGGACGACCAGAGCTATCGTTTGCGCGCCGGACGGTACGGCCTTGTCGATCTCGAATTCGTATGGGATCAGATTCCCCATCTGTTCAATGTCGATAACGCGCGCACCCCATACAACATGAGCGGCGGCAACTACACGCTCAGGAGCAAACCGCCTGGGGCAACGGGGGCTGAGGTGCGCGACTGGGTGAACGCCGAGGCAAGACCGGTCGATTTGAAATTATACAATGGTCTGGCGAGATTCAGCGTGCGCTACACGCCAACACCAGGATGGACTTTCTCCGGCAGCTACGGCTCGCAGAATACCGCCGGCAAACGCGCCTTTGGCCTGTACTTTGGCCCCAGCCCCGGCAGCTTTAACATTACCGAACTGGCTGAGCCGATCGACTACCAAACGCACAACATTGAGTTAGGCGGAGATTACGCGGGCGCCGGCTGGTCGTTAGGCCTCAAATACAATGGATCGCTGTTTCACAACAACACCAGCACCCTTGTCTGGGACAATCCGATGAATCCGGGCATAGGCGGAGCGTGCACCGATGAAGCGACCTACAACAATGCCACGCGCACGGGCCCTTGCCGCGGCCGTGCCGATCTCTATCCGAGTAATCAGGCGCATAGCTTAACGTTGAGCGGAACAGCCAGCCTGCCTTACAGAACCAACTTTATGGGAACGTTCTCGTATGGTGTGCGCCTTCAGGATGATTCGTTCCTGCCATTTACCATCAACAGCGCCGTAACTCAGCCATCCATCAGCCGGGGAAGCCTGGATGGCGACGTGCGGCCGATGCTGGCCAATCTGACTTTTGTCAATAATTACTTCAGAGACGTCAACCTCAAGACTTTCTATCGGTATTATGATTTCGACAATCGCAGCAAGAGAGTACTGCTGCCGGAAGGTATCATCGTAAACGACCAAGGGACACCAACCGGTAACACATACCTCTCTTTCCCGTACTCCTATGCGAAGCAAAACCTCGGCTTGGATGCTTCGTATAATCTCACCCGCTGGCTAACCGCTCAGGTCGGGTACGTCTGGGAAAGAATGCATCGCGAAATCGCGCGCGAGCTGTTGAACTCCAATGAGCATACTTTCGGTCCTACCTTCGTCATCAGGCCTAACCCTTCAACGCTGTTTAACTTGAGCTACAGGCGGTCGATTCGCGATGCTCACGATTATGATGCCGGGCGGAATGCTAATGTCGATATCGGCGAGACTTACGAAGAGGCGCGCGCGCTCCGCCTTGAGGAGTTGCGAAAATTCGATCAGGCCGCGAGAAATCGCGACCGCTTCACTTTCTTGGCGCAGTTCTCTCCGTGGGAAACCTTAACGCTACACGGCGGATTCGATTTCACCAATGATCGTTATCCGCGCAGCGACATCGGCATCACCAAAGACATCGATTATGCTCCATCTATAGGATTTGTCTACGCGCCGCTGGAATGGCTGTCAGTCTTCAGCGACTACAATTGGGAGCGCTTTGACTGGAAAATGCGAGCGATCGCCAGAAACGATGACGCCGTGGCGGGTCCTGGCGGAATAGGATGTCCGGATTTAGAAGCCAGGAACTCGGTTAACTGTCCAGCGGCCACCTGGAGAAGCCGAGGCAACGACGAGATCCATACGATCAAGGTAGGGAGCGATGTCCAGGTCATCAAAAACCTGTTGAACCTGCGGCTGCAGTACGGCTTCTCTTTTGGAAGCAGCGAAGTGAATTCGAGCGGCAACAGCCCTGCGTCAGGAGATACCGGGGTTGTTCCCGCTACCGATTACCCGACGATCGTTAACCGTTGGCATGAGTTTCTAGCCTCGCTGGAATACGTGCTTCACAGGAACCTTTCGCTGAAAGGCGGATACTATTTCAACAGCTACAGCGCCAAGGATCGAGGTGTGGATATCATGAGGGTCTGGGTCGGGGACCTCGATAATCCATCCAACATCAACTCTTCCATCGGCCGCTCGTTTTTTCTCGGCGACCGCGGCAAAGGCTCGTATCAGGCCCACATGGGCTTCTTGGGCTTGAGGGTCAAGTTCTAGTAATCGCCTTGCTTCTCAGCCAACGAAAATAATATCGACGGACGCGATCAAAAGAATTCGCGGGTCGTACATTTTTGACTGCTTCAGCAACCAAGCGTTGGAGGCGCAATGATGAAGAATAACTCCAGTTGGATGGGTCCAGCGATCGTCGTTTTTGCCATCGCCGCAATTGTTGGGAGCTGTGCCGTGCTTGGGGTTGCGCCTTCCGAGATATCAGGTCAACGGCTTTTCAGTTTTCCGGGCGACTGGGAAAAAATCCCGGCAAGGACAGTCACGGTGTTCTACCCCGGTCAAACCTCTTGGCAGTACTTAACCAGCGCGGCTCACCCCGGCGCACAGGCTATCGATGCGGGCTGTGCCACCTGTCACGCGGGTCAGGAGAAAGCGCTCGGCGCCAAATCGGTTCAGGCTGGGCCTCGCGAGACCGATCCCATTGACGGCAAGCCGCCATCCCTTGACCTTACGGTTCGCGCTGCCTACGACGCAGAGTTCGTCTACTTCCAGTTCCGCTGG
>JAJONK010000112.1 GCA_021323355.1 Deltaproteobacteria bacterium | reverse complement strand
GCTATCGTTATGGCGGCTGTGATCATCGGCTTTGCTCTGGTGATCTCGTCGGCCATTGCGCCGCCAAATTTTGCTCCATGAGCCGAGAGGACCCGACGTGAGCACTCATGATGATCAGGAAATCTACCGTACTTATTGCCGATAGTATCTGGTTCCCTAGGGGGCTGGGGCGCGTCCTAGCGATCTCCAGGCCGTAGCTTCTTTTCAAAGTAACGCTGATAAATATGGTAGAGCGTCTCCATGGAGGCGATGTCGATCCATTCGTTCTCGGCGTGCAGATTGCCGACATAGGGTCTGGACATGATCACCGGTATTCCGTAGCCGCAAATGAAGCGGGCATCACTTCCGCCGTGCTCGCGGATCAGTGTTACCGGTTTTTGCGTGATTTCTTCGGTCGCCGTAAGAAAGAGCGGATCAGGGGAAACCTTAGTCGGCTCGGCGCTGACAAGCACTTCGAGCTCCATTTTATGCTCCATGAATCGTTTTAACTGGGAAATTACCTGGTTCGAATTGTAAGGAGGCGGGAAGCGGACGTCACAGACCGCTTCGGCGAACGAGGGAATGCGGTTCGATACACGATTCTCAGTTTGCATCACAGTGACCGCGAAGGTTGGGTGCCAATGTCCGTCCCCGCTATTGAGAGTCTCAAAATAGTTGCGCACCTCGTTCAACTTGGAAATTAATTCCTCTAAAGGATTTTCAGCGAGCCACGGCCGCGAAGCATGGCCCGAAGAGCCATGCGCCGTAAGCTTCAAGTGAAGAATGCCCTTTTCCTCGACGGCTATTTCGTTGAGAGAGCCGGAGTCAGGGATGATGGCAACGCCGCACCGGAGCCCGGCTTTTTCGAACAGAAAGCGTGTGCCATGATTACCGCCGTTTTCCTCATCCGAGGTTACCGCGAGGCCGAGTGAAATTCCCGGGCAGCGCTCATGAAAGTCACGGAAGATTTCTAACAGGATTGCTAACTCGCCTTTCATGTCGCCGCTGCCGGGCCCGTAAATTCTCCCGTCATTAATGGACGAGTGGTACTCCGCACCTTGCGGCCGTGCAACCACGTCCAGATGGGCAAGCAGCAGAACCTCAGGCGCTGAAACATTGCGCGGCAGGATCACCGTAGATGGACTGCCATTTTCACAAAACCGGCGAACCGTCAGTTCGTTGGGCAGTTCCACGTGGTTGATGACGAATTCCATGCAACGCTGGATATCCTCCGGACGATCGCGCGTGCTCGGAATGATAATCAAATCGCGAGTGAGCTCGATCAGCCGCCGGCGCAGAGATTCGTCTTTACGGCTAGTCTCGGTCATAACCCCATTCGACCGGCAACTCGGTCCAGGCTTTCGCCAATACCACGCTGCATTGTTCGTGGTCTTTTCCCAGGCAGAGAAACTGACCTTTGATGACTTTGCCTTGGTTATCAATGTTAAAATTAAAAGGAATGATTCCTTCGTCCTTGCCCGGCCGGTAGAGCACTTGTGCGTGATCAATGAGGGAGAGAAGCTGATCGCCGTCGAGTGATTTGCGGAATTGAATGTTGCGCATCTTCCAACAACCGTCAGGCGTAAAGTGTCGCGCCAGCACTGCGGGATACGTTGCCCCCGTCACCCGTGCATTGATCTCGCAGATAATGACCTGATTGCGTCCGTCTTGTTCTATCACCACAAAGTCGGTGCTGGCGGTGCCGCGGTAGCCTTGAGCGTGCAGCCATTCTCCAGCGATTGCGCCTTGTCGGAAAAGCTCTTCCTCGAGCTCAGGATGTTCTCGAATGTAAGGTGGCGGCGACATGTTGCCCTCATGAACGCTGGCCTCACTGAGAATCTGTTCGGTCCAGTCGAACAGGGAAACAGTGTCATCATCTAAAAACATCTGGATGCTGGGAGAGCCGATGCGACGGACTCCAGGTGTTTCTTCATCGAGCCAGCCTTGCACCATGCATGGACCTTCGAAGAAGAGATAGTTGGGCATGTTATCGAGCCGCGGGTTTTCGGTATTGAGCTTGATCATCCCATAGCCGGAAGCGCCGATCTGGGCTTTAACCACCGCCTTTGAATAACCCAACTGTCGCAAGCGATCGAGCGCGGCTGGTACTTCTCGGGGAGTCGCCGCAAGAAGAGTTTCAAAGACGGGCAAGCCTCGTTCCAGCTGATGGCGGTAGAGAAGATACTTGTTGTTGCCGTTTTTGCTTCCTTCGTACGTACTGATGGTCCGCTTGTTCAACCCCGTCGCAACTTCAACGAGAAGGCGGTCCGTGACAAAACCATCCACCCACATTGCCGCATGCGCTTTCAAGTCTTCGACTGGCACCTCGACTTCAGAATCTTTTATGCCCGTGACGAGATCTTGATAGCCGCGATGATCCAACACGGCAAAACTAGGCAGAGACAATCGCAGATCGCCCGAAAGGTAATCCAACAGGTTGGGTTCGGGAGGGGCTTCTAAAAAGATCTTGTTAGGCCCTCGTCTAAACAGCATGTTTAGGATGGAAATGACTCTGCTGCCGTAGGAATGGGCGCCGTAAATCTGACTGATAAGGTCGTTAACTTCTTCCTGATTATCGTAAAATATCGAACGCATGTTGCAGAAGAACAGAACGTTGCGGTCCCAGAACGGTGGTAATCGACCCGGAGTAATCTTAACTTCTGCTGGCATGTGGCTTACACTAGCATGCTGGGTGATTAATGCACATGAACCATCCAGAACGGCTCGGTCGGTGCCGTGGTTCGTTAGCGCCGTGCTACAGATTGACGATGCTTGCTTGCAGGGCTTTGATTTCGATACATACTCTCAGAGGATTAGGTAGCTTGAAAGCTTTGTCGCCTTAGAACCACAATCGCCTGGACAAATGCTCGGCGTTAAAGCCTCGATAAGTATGCACTCAAGAACGGCAATCAGTAATGAGTAGACGTATATCAGCAGCCGTTGTGGAGTTCCTCAAGGTTTGGGGCCTATTGGCAGTGATCGTTTTGGTGGGCTTCTTAATCACCTACCAGTACGTCGGCGCACCGCCGCCTAAAGTCGTTCGGATTGCAACGGGAGCGAACAACGGCGCCTACTATACCTTCGCCCAGGAGTATGCGCGTTTACTGGCCAGCGACGGTATCACCCTTGAGGTTGTTCCCACGGCAGGATCTGTAGAGAACCTGGAACTGCTGAAGAGTGGAGAAGTGTCGCTGGCACTTATCCAGGGCGGCAGCGCAACTAGAGACGATAAAGAACGTTTGCAGTCGCTAGGCAGCTTATTTCTCGAACCTGTCTGGATTTTTGTCCGCAGGCAGAGCGTAAAACGATTTCTGGAATTGAAAGGTAACCGTGTGTCGGTGGGGATCGCCGGAAGCGGCACTCATCTTCTGGCAACGCAGCTATTATCTGCTGCCGGCATTACGGAAACCAATACGCAACTAATCCGCGAGGAGACCACGCAGGCGATCGATTCGTTGTCGAACGGGAAAATCGATGCCGCCTTTTTTGTCGCTTCGCCTGAGGCGCCGATCATTCGTAAACTCTTTGCCGCGCCCGCTGTTGAACTTCTCAACTTTGACCGCGCCGCTGCTTACGGCCGATGGTTTCCCTTTCTGACCCCGGTGACTCTCAGTGAAGGAGTAATAGATTTACAGCAAAATATCCCAGACCATGACACTCCGCTGGTTGCCGCCTCGGCCAACTTGGCTGCGCGCCGCGATCTAAATGCCAGCCTCATTCCTGCCGTCTTAAATGCCGTCACGAGAGTCCATCAAGCCGGCGGCGTGCTGGAGCACAAGCGCCAGTTTCCGTCGGTAGATTTCGCTGACCTTCCGCTAAATGAAGATGCTCGTCGTTATCTAATCAACGGCCCATCTTTTTTGTTTAGATGGCTGCCCTATGGCACGGCCGTGCTCCTGGACCGTCTTAAAATACTTGTTTTACCGCTCCTCGCTTTGCTCCTGCCCTTGTTTAAGATCGCGCCGCCGCTTTATACCTGGCGAATTCGGTCGAAGATTTATAAGTGGTACGCGGCGGTGCGGGAAGTCGAATCGTCAATTCAAGAAGAAAAAGTTTCCGGCGATGCGGCATCACTGATCAATCGATTAAGCGAGCTTGACCGCCAAGTGGCTTCTGTTTCAGTTCCTCTCTCTTATGCCGCGGAGTTGTACCACCTGCGGCTGCACATCCGCTTTCTCCAGGAAAAATTGCAAAGTTAGGGCCTCGTCCCGATCGCTTGCCGTCCGACCAAGGCGGAGTCTTTGTGGCGATCGTTTGAAGGAATTTTGACTGAGAGTTAGGCGATCGGGGCTGGTTGAACGCTAACGAACAGGAGATCCGGATACCTGGATTGATTCTGCCAGTGTAAAAGCTTCGAGTTGCTCAATCAGGCGCTGACTTCTAAGACTCCCGCCGGGTTTTTTCCATTGCTCGAGTTAACGGAATCATGGTAAGGCCCCGTGGTGGATGAAGAGCATTCAAGAAATTCATCCCTGAGCGCCTGCCGGCACACTGATGTGTTAATCACTAGGATCGTAGGAATGAACATCGGATGTTTCAGCTGATCAATGGAACTATCGAATGCGGCGAATGCCGGAACGAAATTCTTCATGGTGAGGAGTTCAATTGCCCTTTCTGCGGCGTGAGTCTCTGCGATAACTGTCTGCTTTGCCATGAAGAGGAATGCTGTCATACGGTGAGACAGCGTTTTTGAGTCTTAGATTTGGTTGGATCATGCCTACAGACATTGATCTCAAGCATATGTGCAGTGATGACCGATAAACCATGTGCGCTCGATGATGCTTTGACATCGATCGCCGCCGGTGATAGCCGCAAATAAATGATCGTGACTAGAAGTAAGCCGAATAGGAGGAACATTTAGATGGTCGCATGGCGCGCGCGGATCGGGCTGATCAAGCCCACGCATCGCGGTAAGTCCTTCGCCTATTGGTACAACAATGCGCCGGAGGGCGTTGAGATCGTGCCGACGTTTATCGGCTTCCGCAGCGAAAAGCGTGAGAGTTTTCTTGAAGGATTCAAGAAAGCCGAAGAGATCGCGATTCAACTGAAAGAGGTTGGTTGCGATATCATCGCAGTTAGCGGGACGCCGCCGTTTTTGCTCAAAGGCTTGGATTTTGAGAGGCAGTGGGCGGCGGATCTCTCGGCCAAAATAGGTCTACCGGTAGTCACTCCGATGGAGCCGCATGCGCTTGCTTTACAGGCTCTCGGCGCGCGCACTGTAGCGGTTGCGACCTACTATGGCCAGGAGCTCAATCAGGCGATCGTGAATTACTTTTCGCGCTTCGGCTTCGAATCGGAACTGATGCCCGGGCTGAGTGTGACCGGCGAGAGTACCGGACTTTACACCACTTCGCTGCGGGCTCTGGATGAAGTATCTCATACGGACGTCTACCGTCACTGCAGAAAGGCGTTGCAAAACATGCGTCCGGTCGATGCGGTTTACATTAATGGCGGCGGGTGGGACGCGGCGCCGGCCATCGAGTTTATCGAGCGTGATTTGAAGATAAAAGTAGTCTGGGCCTTGGCGGCCGAAATGTGGTTCACCTATCACGTGCTCAAAATCCAAAATCCGGTGCTGCGCGGCGGTATGTTGCTGAGCGGCAACTATGCGCCCGCGCTCTAGAGAAGTTTCTACTGGAGGTCTTATGAGCCAAACCGATTGGGCAAAAGCATACGCGGCAATGGACGAGAGGATTATTTTAAAGTACGAGCGGCTGCCACGAGGCGAGCAGATCGGCAAGGCGCCGCAGGCAGGAAGCCAGGACGAGAAAAAATCCTGATCGGGGGCGTGCGTTGCTAAAGTTCGAAACGCCCGATGGCGTAGTGGAATCAAGATTACGGGTCTGGTCAAAGTTTTCTCCTTAATTAGAAGAGAACTGAACGGAGGCAGTATGCCTAAAGTGGCTTCTTTGGGTCATTTGGGTCTCTACGTGCGTGATATCGAGCGGTCGAAGGCGTTCTACCGGGACATTGTTGGGCTCAAGATCAGTGATGAGAATCCGAAAACCGGCAGCGCATTCATGACTTCTAAGGACAGGCTCGATGAGCATCACGAATTGCTGCTGATCCCAGGCCGTGAAGATGGCAAGGTGGTGCAGCAAATTTCTTTTCGGTGCTCCAGTCTGAGCGACGTCAAGGAATTCTACCGCCTTTTTCTAGAGCGCAAGGTGCCGATTATTCGCACCGTCAGCCATGGCAATGCCGTCGGCTTGTACTTTGAAGACCCGGACGGCAATCAACTTGAAGTTTACTGGCCCACAGGAATTGATTGGCCCCAGCCGTTCGGCAAACCTATCGATTTGGCAGCGAGCGAAGAGGAGATCACCGCGAACCTGACCTAAGTTTTAATGAGCCAAAACCGAGCGTGAGAAAGTCCCAGGCCGTATGACTGTAATGGCCGCAGCTTGGTCTTAAGTCAATCGTATAAAAAGATGGCAAACCTGTTTTACAACGATCGGCTGATCATCGCCTACGCGGCTTTTCAGCAAAGCAGCAAACTTTGGAGCGCCGGCGCGGAAATCACTTGGAAGACCGATGGCCAACGCTACTCCCATACGATTGAAGCGCTGCCTGATCGATTCAAAACTGCTGAGGAAGCGGAACGATTTATTATTAACTTTGCCAAAAGCTGGATTGACGCGAATCCGTAGCTTGGCGAGGCCAATGTTGAAAGCCTACGCCACCTGAGATCACGGAGATGAAAACCGATCGTTGATCCATTTTGCAGCATAGTCGAAGAAATTTTTCGTCACATTAGCATAGGATGTTGCAGGATTAGCGCAGTTCGTGCAGGGAGTGACGCCGGTGGTGGCGCCTTCCACGACGATAAAGTCCTTATCGGCGTTCTTAGCATATAAGTAATTGATCTCGACTTCTTGAATGAGGTTTTGAAAGGACGCCTGATTGGCAGCGGCCAGCAATGGGACCGAGACCTGCTGAAGCATGCAGGGAGTGGAGTTATTGCTCGAGCAAAGATCAATCTGACTTTCATCCATCGAATTATTTGCTCGAATGGCGTTACTGCTTAGAAAAGATCTCACCGTCAGTCCTTCGCGGGAGCCTTCGCTGAATGTCTGATTGGCTTCTGCAAGCTCCGGGCGCGATGGAGCGAGACTCTTAACTATCTGCACGGCGATGCTGCCGTCGTTCTTGAGTAGCTTCTCAGGAAATAGCGTGGTGTGGCGGATGCTCGGGTCGAGCGAGAGCAGTCGCGCTCCATCGAATTTTGGAATGTTGAACGGCGCGTCGTCGGTATAAATGTACTTACCCGCCTCGATTCTCTGCAGGAGTTCCAGCGCGTCATCGATCAGACCGTTCATCCGCTCAGCTTGAGCTTTGAAATACCTCGCCTTGAACTCCTCGGAATACTGTGACGGTCCTGCGGGGTTATAGCCGTTTTTGGG
>JAJONK010000605.1 GCA_021323355.1 Deltaproteobacteria bacterium | reverse complement strand
GTCAACAGGTCGCCGTCTACGTCGCCCAGGAACAAGGCTATTTCCAAGAGGAGGGCCTCGAGAAGTTCGACTACGATGGTCGTGGTTTGATCCCGGCAACCATGGAGAGACAAGGCCTCGGTCCGGCTATGGACGAACACGGCGTCGATATCGTAACCGCAGTGGATGTCTCCGCGGCGATTTATCAGAGATCTTTAGGTGCTGATGTGTATGTTGTCGGCGGCTGGCGTTACGATCCGGATCTGAAGTGGTACAGCCAAAAGGACATTACCGATATCCGGGAGCTGAAAGGCCGTCGACTAGGAATTCGCGAAAAGGAAGGCCTGGTTTACGGATTCATGGCCAACTTACTGGTACAAGCCGGCATCGATCCGGAAAAGGAAGTGACCTGGATCTTCGATCCGGTCTTCGGTTATGGTACAAGCCGGCATCGATCCGGAAAAGGAAGTGACCTGGATCTTCGATCCGGTCTTCGGTTACGGCAACGATCCCAGACATGTGGATGAGTTGCGGCAGGGAAGGGTCGATGCAATGCCATCCTTCCCGCCATTTTCCAAACAGCTCGAAAGCGAAGGCTTTCCGATTTTGATGGACCCGCGGATCGTATTTCCGCGCCGACCTGGAAAAGTGACGGTCGCGACGAAACGAACGATCGATTCGAGAGCCGAAGAGTTGCGCGCATATTTCCGGGCGATGATCCGAGCCTTCTGGTTCATGAGAGACACGGCGAATTTCGATTATCTCAGAGATTTAGAGAGCCGTCTGCGCAGCCAGAGCCATAATGACGAAGAACGGCAGTTGTTTATTGTCACTAGCGTGGAAAAAGTCGACGGCTGGGCGCTGCCCATCGATGGCGGAGTTACCGCTGAGAGCTTGAATAGGATCATCCAAGAGATGGTCGCCATAGGAAGTTTAAAAGAACCCATTAACGTGGAATCGTTGCTCTATGATTCCGCAGTCAGAGAAGCGTACCAAGAACTTGTCAAGCGGCCCCAACTTCGGCCGGCGCATGACAAAGTCAAATTGGTCGTTGAGAAGTATGGATTTTAAGGCAGTGGTTGCAGATATCATGGCCAGCTGTGCGCGAATCTATCTGCGAGCCGCTCAACGATTTTCAGGAGCACTACGGAAGATCGTGATTGGGTTCGTAAACGTGAGCGGGGACTCCGAACCAACACGAACACGTATCAACGAACACGATTGGGGCGAGGCAATGATCGCGCCCTTGGACTATTCGCCGGAGCTCAGAACAGCTCCCTCAACAACATGCGTTTCGAAGAACCGGGGAAATCAGCTTATGAGGCTTTACCAACTTGCTACCCGATATCTGGTTGCCACGTTGCAAGCGTCGCGGCCGTGGACCAATCCTTGCCGCAGATGTAATCGGTGAAAGAAGGTTTCAACTTTCCGAGCACGCCTTGGAGCGTGATCCAGATGGAGCGTGATCCAGATCAGAATCTCATTGGCCACTCCCGCGCGTTCGAGTGTTTCCGCCGTGGCTTTGTTGACCATCTCTTGAGCCTTGGCGTCCTTTACCAATTCGAGGAACTCCAAATCCAAAGCGGTGTCGATGGAGCCCATCTTGGGTCCGCCGATATCTCCGGAAAAGCTGCCGCTAGCCAGCACTGCGACGTTGCCATTGTAATGGTTGCGCAGGTAATCCCCGATCTGCTGGCCGAGCCGAAAACATCGTCCGGCGGTGGGCCGGGGCGGTAGCATGCCGTTGATGTGTAATGGCACGATCGGCAGATCCATGTGCGGCGTCAGCAGGCTCAGGGGCACCATGAAGGCGTGGTCGAGGATCATCTCTTGCGAATAACTGAAGTCGATGCCGTTTTCTATGCCGTAGTTAAGCAGTCCCTTGGCCATTGTCGTGTCCACTTTTAAAGTGGCGCGCGGAATGCGCAGCTCCGCCATTTCTTTAGGCGCGGGTCCGGTGCAGGTATCGGAGACGCCAAGGCAAAACATCGGCGCGTTGTTATAGAAAAAGTTGGTGACGTGATCACTGGTCAAAATCAGCAGGCAGTCCGGAGAAGCTTCCGACAAGCCTTTTTTCAGATGACCAAAGGCAGAGTCGAGCTTGCTCTGAACTTCGGGGGACATCTTGTCCGGGCGAGATGTGATATTAGGATTGTGTGGCGCGGCAAGCCCTAGAACGATCTTACCCATAATCTATTCTCCTCGTACTTGCTTAAAGTAAATAGCCGGCTTCAAATCCATCAGCCGGGAAAATTGCCAGAGCAGAAAGCTATGCGCTCCCATCCGATAAAGTTCCCCGGCATTGACCTCCCGCAGCGCTTTGACCTCGAACTCCTCCAAGTCATAGCGTTTGAAAACGTCGTCGGGGTTCTGCTTATATTTTTCTTGCAGCTCCAAATCGTTGAACAGCGCAAACAGAAGTTTATCGACCTGGTACAGGCTCATTTGCTCTTCCTCATCTCTTCGTTAAGCGATCTTACGATCGACAAGTCATAAACATTTTCGGGAGCGACGTCGCGCTCGACCTTGAGAGATTTTCTCTGGAAAGCGATCATTTTTTCCTGAAGGCTGCGAGGGATTGTGCCGTCAGCGGACATCACCCGTAACCAGGCTCTATAAACGTCGGTGGCTTCAGCTTCGGAGACCTTCATGATCGGCACCATACGGGCCACTACTTCCTTCTCGTTGTTCTTGAGCCAGTGAAATCCCCTGAGGGTGCCGCGGAGGAATTTATGAACGAGATCCGGTCGCTGGGCCAACGTTCTTTCGGTGGTAACAGCGCCGGCGGTGACGAATTCCAGGTCGTCGCCATAGAACAGCAACTCGTTGAAACCGTTCTTTTTGGCGATGATCCGATCCATCTGATTGACCACCGCCGCATCGACGGCGCCGCTCATCAGCGCTGCGAGCCGGTTCGGTGTCGGTTCGACTGCGCGGAGAACCACATCCTTTTGCGGATCGATGCCGCGCTTGGGCAGCAGGTCGCGGGTCATCTGGTCCAATGCCGCGCCGAAGCTCGACACAGCGATTTGTTTTCCGCCTTTTAACTCCTGTACCGTCTTGATCTCTTTGCGGGCGAAGAGCCAGTTCAGCGGGCGCGTATCGAAAACCATGACGATCTTGAGCGGCACGCCGCGGAGAATTGCGCCGGCACCCTGGCCAAGAATCTGACTGAAGTGAAAGCTGCCGCCGACCAGTCCCTGAATCCCGGGCAACATTCCCGCCTGAATCGCTCGAACGTCGAGGCCTTCTTCGCGGTATAAGCCTTTCTCGATTGTAAACTTGTAGAGAAGCGCGTTACCGCTCACACCGGCCGAGATGTGCAGGTTGACTTCATCGAGGGCGGACGACTCTCGCGCAAAACCCACAGTCCAAGCCAGACATGAAATCAACAGCAGGTTACTTGCTGGGTTGCGCAAGATTGATTTTGCTCTCATGGTCATGTGTGTCCCTCTAGCCTAGCAGGG
>JAJONK010000111.1 GCA_021323355.1 Deltaproteobacteria bacterium | reverse complement strand
AGTCAGCATTCAGAGAGTCACTCCGGAGATCGCTCAAGCTCTTGGACTGGAGAAGAACCAGGGGGCGCTGGTCTCGAGCGTCGTTGAGGGAAGTCCCGCCGCTCAGGCCGGCGTGCAAGCGGGCGACGTGATCGTCGAGTTTGCCGGAGAAAGGATCGACGATTCCAGTAAGCTGCCCGCTATCGTTGCTCGCACACCAGTAGGTCAAAGTGTGAATATGACGGTCCTGAAGATCGCGGAGTTAAAAGAGGAGGAAGTGGTTGCCTCCGCGCCGCAATCGGGAAATCTGGGGATGACGGTGCAGAACATGACGCCCGAGCTGGCCAAGACCCTAGGCTTGAAACGTGCCGATGGCGTGGTCATCTCTAGCGTTGAACCGCAGAGCGCCGCCGCTGAGGCTGGTCTTCAGCGCGGTGACGTGATCCTGGAAGTAGATCGCCAGAAGATCAGCAACGCGGCTGAATTGCGCAAGACTCTCGATCAAGCCAAGCCGGGGGCAAACCTGCTCTTCTTAATCCAGCGCGGCGGCAACAGTGTCTTTCTCGCGTTGAAGAATCCCGACGGTAAAAGCCCGGGCTGAGCCGTCCCGGCCAACTGTCCGGCAGAAACCAGACCGACAGCAGGTGTACCGGATGGAGTGGTGGAGTAAATGCCTGAGCAACACTGCACCACTCCTCCGGTCGAACATATCAAGTCTAACAATGACCCAGAGTCATCGTTCATCGGTCGACTTATTAATTCGGCGTTCTATGAACTCCACGCCACGCAGTACTATGAGGGTTAACAGGGTGACCGCAACCCGGCACGAACTGTCGAAGCGCCACGCAAATTCCGATTGCGCCGGAAAACAGCAGCGACGCGGCTGTCGTGATGCCTTCAACATGTTGTTTCTTTGGGTGTCTGAAAATAGTGCCGGCGCCGAGAAAGCTGATGCCGGCTATGATTACACGGATCGGATCCGATTGTATCAAGTCGGTGTAGGCACCTGGGTTGAACCGTTGAATCAGGGCATCGCTCAAGCCCACGAGCAGCGCCGCCGCTCCTGCCACTAGCATGTGAGTTCGAAACCCGGCAGGCTTGTTGGCTGTAGTTCTTTCTATGCCAATGACTCCGCCAAGAAGCATGGCTAAAAAAACTTCGGCTAGAATCGCAAGCTGTGCCGGCCAGTTCGTCATCCCCGGGCATCACCCTTCCGGCACCATCATGTTGCCAAAGCCGCCGTGGCCCCGCATCCGTTCAGGAGTAAGACGGTCCTCTTTAAGAATCCTTAACAAACTCCGATAATGTTCCTCGATCGTATCGCGCTCGGCCTGCTCGACCAACGCCTCGCCGCTTGCACGCTCGATCATAATCGCATGGCGCAAAAGCGTCTGGCGGTCCTCTTCTCTCCGGACGTGCTCGGTGATCACTGCCAACGTTTTCAGGAGGCTGACGGTGACTAACGCGCTGGAGCGTCCGTAGTGCCTTATCGGATTAAAAGCAGCATCTGCGAGGTCGGCAAATGTCGTCCCTTTCGCTATGACTCGCAGCTTACCCTCGGAATCATAACGATACGGCGATGGCGCCTTTCGCTCCGCCAGTTGGCAAAGCGCGGCGCCCAGTCGGTCCACACACGTGATCGCAGTGAATGGATCGTTGATGCCCGGAGATAGCGCTCGTACGCCGATCTCGACGAGTTGGTGAATGGAAAAACCGATGTCCTGAGCCTCAGTGCGTTCCGCGCCGAGGATGAATCCAGCATTAACCTGATCAGCCAGCGCTCTATCGAGGATCTGCCTGGGCCAGGCCAGAACCAGATCGCTTCCCTTAACGATGAACTCTCCTGGACGAAAATTGATCCGCATGAGAAGGTCTTTATCGATTGCGATCTCCATCAAGGTTTCGCTATCAATGGCCTGCAGATAACCGCTGGCGCAGCTCGGTACCCTGCCTCCGTCCCGGTCAAATTCAGGGGGAATATCGTTTCGGGGTGCCGATTGGCTGCTCTCTTCGGCAGACTGTCCCAACATTTCAGGAAATAGGCGATCGACACCTCGCTCTAGTTCTTGGGCGACCCGGGCAATGATAATCGGCGCCTGAATCGAGACCGAGACGTGATGGATGAAATAAATCAGCACGCCTAAACTGGCTAGTGCGAGCACAATGCCCAAAGTGACAGAGATATGCGGCACAAACTCACTGCCTCCATCCTCGCCGCGAATTGTGCGCAAGATCAGGAGACAATACGTGAAGGTTGAAATGAAAGTCCCAAGCACGATCTGGTTGCCTCGATCGCGCATAAAGTTACGCAACAGGCGCGGCCCGAATTGAGAGGACGCTAAAGCGAGCACCACCACGGTGATCGAAAAGACCACGCCTGCCACCGTGATCATCGAACCCGCGATAGTCGAAAGGATCTCGCGCGCACCTTCCGGTCCGCCGGTCCAAATCCATCCCGTTCGATCCACCAGTTTTTCTTTAATCAGTCCATCGATGGTGATGGTCGCGAACGAAACCGCAACCGTAACCAGCGTCATGAGCGCCGGAATAAACCAGAGGCTCGAATTGACAGCATCCCAAAGATGAAAGAAGCGCGATTTCATTTTCTATTCCGTACCCGTTTTTGCGGGAAGTCCAAATTGGCCTTTCTGATCGCTAATCCTTCTTTCGGACCTGACCTTCTCGTTTGAGTTGTTTCTAGGAGCAACGACGATGCCAGAGCTGATACATTGGTAAAAATCGCCACGTGAAGAACCTTCTTCGTTCCATTGATTATATCATTTTGACTTCTTGCATACTGCCGAGCATCGGTGCGATTCTTCTGCACAGTTCCGTCCTGAAACACTCAGCTGTTGGTATTCGGCCTGGCATCTCCATTGCTCCCCCTCTATTTCTCAACATTGATCCCACTGTGTCATTGGCCGCTATCTTCTATCGACGGAGGTTTACCAGTAGAGTTAACAGAGCAACGTTTTCAAATAATCGCTAGCAGCCGGCAACTGATCTTACGATCCTTGCGCAACGGCCGCTCCAGGACACATGATCGGAAAGCCGACGAACATGAAACGCGAAAATGCTTGAGCGCACTATCGATCACGTCCTCAGCAATCGCTACTTGAGGCTTTCTCCCGAGCAGAAGGAAGACTGATGTCAGTACCGATCGAAGATTACGCATTGATAGGCGACTGCCATACCGCCGCTTTGGTAGCGCGCAATGGCTCGATAGATTGGCTCTGCTTTCCGCGTTTCGATTCTGGCGCCTGTTTCGCGGCGCTGCTCGGGAGTGAAGATCATGGCCGCTGGTTAATCTCTCCGGCAGGCGCGATTCGACAGATCCAGCGTCGATATCGCGAAGGCACCCTGGTGCTCGAAACCGATTATGAGACCGACGACGGCGCCGTCACCTTGATCGATTGCATGCCGCCGCGCAGTCAAGAACCGGATCTGGTGCGTATGGTGATCGGCAGACGCGGCAAAGTGCGCATGCAAATGCAGCTCATCATTCGTTTCGACTACGGCTCGATCATCCCTTGGGTGCGCCGGACCGAATATGGCATTCGGGCGGTGGGCGGCCCCGACACGTTGGACCTGCAGACCGCGGTGCCACTGCGTGGCGAAAATTTCCGGACCGAAGCTGAGTTTACCGTATCTGAAGGTGAGCGAGTTCCGTTCGTGCTGATGTGGCATCCCTCCTATGAGGACACGCCTTCAATGATCAATGCGGAGGAAGTTATCTCGCACACCGAAGCTTGGTGGAAAGATTGGTCGAACCCCTGCACCTACGACGGACCATGGCGCGAGGCAGTGCTGCGATCGCTGATCACGCTCAAAGCGCTCACCTACGCGCCGACGGGCGGCATCGTCGCAGCGCCGACCACCTCGCTTCCCGAACAGCTCGGCGGCATACGCAACTGGGACTATCGCTATTGCTGGGTGCGGGATGCCACGTTTACTCTGTATGCTTTGATGCTGGCCGGCTACACGGATGAGGCCTGCGCGTGGCGAGAGTGGCTGATTCGAGCGGTGGCCGGCAAACCGTCACAGCTCAATATTATGTACGGCTTGGCTGGCGAGCGCAGATTGACCGAGATGGAGTTAGCGTGGCTGCCGGGCTACGAGGGCTCCACTCCGGTCCGGACCGGCAACGCCGCATGGCAACAATTCCAGCTGGATGTCTACGGCGAGTTGATGGACACCATGCACCTGGCGCGGCGCGCCGGACTGGACGCCAATGAAAACGCCTGGCGGGTGCAGCGCGCGCTGATGGATTTTCTCGAAACCTGCTGGCGCGATCCCGATGAAGGAATTTGGGAAATGCGCGGCCCGCGCCGGCATTTCACCCATTCCAAAATCATGGCCTGGGTCGCGGTGGACCGCATGATCAAGGCGGTCGAGCGCTTTGGTCTGGAGGGGCCGGTGGAACGCTGGCGCGCCCTTCGCGAGACCATGCGACAGGAAATTTTTCACAAGGGCTTCGACCGCGAGCGCAATACCTTCGTGCAGTATTACGGCGGAAAAGATCTCGATGCCAGTCTCTTGATGATACCGCTGGTGGGATTTCTGCCGGCCAGCGACCCGCGCGTAAAAGGCACGGTCGAGGCTATCGAACGCGACTTGGTGATCGACGGTTTCGTCTTGCGCTATCCGACAAAAGAACACGTCGACGGCCTGCCGCCAGGCGAGGCCGCCTTTCTCGCCTGCACTTTCTGGCTGGTGGATAATTTTGCGATGCTCGGCCGACAAGAGGATGCTTTAAAACTCTTCGAGCGGCTTCTGCAGCTGCGCAATGACGTGGGGTTGCTGTCCGAAGAATACGATCCGGGAACACGACGGCTCCTCGGTAATTTTCCCCAAGCATTCAGCCATATCTCACTGGTGAATACCGCTTATAATCTTTCGCGAGTAACAGGGCCGGCCAAGCACCGCCAAGAGAGCTGAGCAGGAAGGAATTTAGAAAATTCCCGCTGTATGTTTGATCCGGTTGATCGCACTCCATGCCGAGCTGAGAATGCGCTCTAGAATCTGAGCCTAGGAGAAAACCGCGGCTGTGACAATACGTCACCTGTGGAGGCAAAACTCAAGTATCATTAAGCCACTTCAACTCGGTCTCCAAACGGTCATAACAGAGACGCCGTTGCAATTAGGCGCGGCTACGCGCTTGGCGGCGAGATCGCGGCGGGAGGGGGAACGCGCTGGCAGGTTTGAGACAAAGCCATAGCGACGAGATCATCGATCGTTTTCTCATCGAGCCTTGAACAAGTGATTCCTGCGGGGCCCAGCAGGGAACGCGCGGCGCTATTATCGAAGCTGACATCCTGCTCGAGATATTCCCGGTATGGCGAGAGCATGCGCGCCACTCTATTTTCCAGCGATGATGCACCGAGCATCGGTTCGCGGCGTTCATCGATCAATCTCAATCCATTGGCACCCAGCCGGGAAGTGATCATCTGCAACATCGCTTCTTGCGTTGGCGGCTGGGAAACAACCAGGTGAAAGGTTCCGCCCGCCGCGGCGGGCTGCTCAGACAACACCTCGATGGCTGCGCTCACGTACTCTATCGGAACGATGTTGAAATGAGCGGCCGGCCGTCCCTGAATGCGCACGGCAAGTTGCGCTCCTTTGCCGCGCCCCGAAAGCGCCGCTGCTAAACGGATGAATTGATATAGTAAATTCGACGGGCTTCCGCCTTGGGTTGAGGACTCCGGACCGATGACGACACTGGGTCTTAGAATCCGCAGATCGATTCCGAGTCTTGCGCAAAATTCTTTTAACGCGATCTCGGACTCGAGCTTGATCTCCTCGTAGGGGTTGTGAAACTTTTGCCCCACCGCGCCTTCGGATTCGAAGACGGCGCCGCCACGCCGGCCACAAACAAAGGCTGTGGAGATCTGGCACCAGCGTTCCAGGCGCCCCGGAAGGAGCGCTTTGAGCAACGCCAAAGGAGCCGCGATGAAAATTGCCCGTGAGTCCGCTGTTGTTCGAGGAAAAAAACTGGTGTCGCCGGCACAATGAATGACCGTTTGCACGTTGGCGCGCAATCGCGCGACTTCAGACGACCCAAGGCCTGCGTCTAGCTGGGTGAGATCGCTCTCGATCATTTCCACGCCGTTGTCGCCGGCTGGTATTCCCAAGAGACTTTTCAATCGTTTTGTTCCAGAGACACCGCCTTGGCTGCGGCCGAGCGCAATCACCCGTCGTCCAGCTTGGTACAGGCGGCGCGTGACATGCCGGCCGATAAAGCCGGTGCTTCCGGTGATCAAGATCGCACCTTCACCGCCCACTGCTCTCATATACCGATTCTCCACCTGACTCGGCTCCACCGGCTGCCGGGAACCCTATCGGGCGGCCCTTGCCAACGCCGCGCGTATCGTTGCGTATCAAGCCGCAGCGTATGAAGAAAAAGCAACCAGACGACAAAGGCGAACGTACGCCACGGACCACGATCAACAAATCGCCGGCCCGAAGTCACCAGCGGGCTGCGAATCAACGCCGTCCGGCCGCTTCGCTTCAAGCGCTGGCTCAGATCGAGATCCTCCATCAAGCCAAGATCGCGATAGCCGCCGAGATTCCGAAAAACGCTTGCGCGCACGAAGATTCCCTGATCGCCATAGTAGTTGCGCGTGAGCCGGTAGCGCTGCCGGTTGATCCAACTGATCACGCGCAGGCTCCAGCTAGTTTCGAGAAAGCGGTGCTCGAACGCGCCGCCAAGAATTTTCGGGTCTTGCAGCAGCGAGTGTATCCGCGCTAAGGCATCCCGTGGGGGCAAAGAGTCGGCATGGAGGAAAAACAGGATATCGCCGCTTGCAATATCAGCGGCCGAGTTCATCAGGCCCGAACGGCTCGAACGCGCCGGCCATATCAGTTGCGCGCGACCCGCTACCGCTCGTTCGGTTGATCTCAAGTCACCCGATGCGGCTACGAGGATTTCTACGCCAGCGATCCCGGTCAACTGCTGCAAATGATCGAGGGTGCATTGCAAGGCAACGGCATCATTGCGCGCGGGAATAATAATCGAGATCAACGGACACACTTTCTAGGCGAGGTAAGAGCCAGCTTTTAAGTGCATGAGTTTAGTGTTGAAGACGTTCGCAAGGGAAAACTTCCCCCGGTTGTTGCCGATCTGGAATGAATCGCTTGCGCGATGTGAAACTTCAGTTACGATCGGCCGCGATCTTTTCGCGTCGAGGGCTCGCGCTCCGGCCCGGACCCACGCCTGCCGCGGTTTTGCCTGCGCGGGCGCTCTTCACTCTCATTCTTATCAGCTCGGCGTTCGACATCGACGTTTTTTCGTTCAGGCCGTACTGGGTCCGGCTCCGCAGGTCTTTTCATCTCTCCTCCGTCGTTTCACAGCGATTGGCTCCTAACCGGTCACTGCGCTGTTGTAGTTTCAGTCATCAAAACAGTGATGGCTTTTCGAGCCTCCGGTATGGTTAGAACCGCGATGCCAATGTTTGCCAGCGCGCCGACGATGCAGTAGCCGCACCACGCCTTTTCCTTTGCCGGCATCTGATAGAAATACCAACTCACCCGCCGCTTTCAGCGCTGCGACCAGCGGAACCCAAGGTTTGGTTTGCACGCGATTGGCGCCGCCAAATGCCGCAATCGGAATATTTGCGGCTAGACTCGCCAGCGAAATCGAGCCGTCCGGAGCGCCAAGGCGATAAGCCGTATCTGACGAGTTCACTCGATCCGAATCGAAATTGCCGATCGGCGGATCGGGAAGGTGCTTGACGATGCCGGTCTGCAACAAAGTCACCGCCGTCATGCATCCCATACCGACCAGCGACAAGCCAATAACACCGCGCCGCCGCCGCAAATCCGAAGTCTCCGCTTGCTGGAGCTGTTGACGTAGCTGCTGCGGAGTGAGCTTTCCGTTTCGGCTCAATTCCAGGTTCATAGCGCACCTTCCTTCTTTAAACAGCTCGAGTACTGCAGTGTTGGAGTTTGGACTGTTGATGCTCTTGTAACCCATCACTCCAGTACTCCATCACTCCGTCATCTCCTCATACCACCAGTTGGCTGCGGGGCGCCGGCAAAGCTTCTCGTCGAGGCTCTCCATTTCCCGGCAGTTGCCAGCTGGGCGGCTGGCTTACGAACGGCATCAGAATAATCTTCGGAAGACTCACGTCCCGACTTTGCCGATAGGCAGGAACGCCGATGGTGATTGCTTGCTGCGGCACATTGACCTTCAAGGTGCCATGTAACCAGTCCCACAATGTCAATCCGCTCGACCAGTTCGAGTCGGTTTCGTCGCGAATAATCGAATGATGGATGCCGTGCAAACGCGGCGTAACGATAATCCGGCTGAGCCAACGCTCGAGCTCAATCGTAGCTCGACATTGGAATGGTGGAACAGGATGGAAAACATCAACAGCTTCTGCCAAGCGGAGTAGGCGCGCGGCGAAACCCCAATCAACACTACCTGGCCGGCCCTCCAAGCGATCGAAACCACAAGCTCGCTGAAGTGAAAGCGCAGCGCGGTCGAAGCGTCGAGATCGAGATCGACATGATGAGGAAGATGCAGCCGCCACAGCCAGGATGATCGATGCATGAGCACATGCCAGAGATAAAGCGTGTAGTCCATCAATGCCACCGCAAGCGGCGCTTCGAGCCAGCGCGGCATCGAACACTGTTTGAGTAAAGCGTATAGTCCATCAACGCCACCGCAAGCGGCGCTTCGAGACAGCGCGGCATCGCCCACTGTTTGAGTAACCCCCACCGGCGGCGCTCGACAGTTGAAACAAGCGCGGCGATAAGCGGCCGCTCCGTGACTTGCAGGGCAACTCCGCTCAACACCGCAAACGAAAGATTCCTTGCGCTGCGCCTGAGTTTCGGTTCAACAGGCCGGCGCAACGGCCGGCGGTGCTCGAGCCAGAGCAAGAAACAGAATTCGCTAATTACGACTAGTCCGTTAATCCATCCAGATCGCGGCCGCTTCAAATGAGAATCATCCTTGCTAGAATTGCCTGCGCCTAATCGACCTGAAACCGCTGTCTGTCTGGCCCGCACCACAGAATTCAGGAACGACAAATGAAGCCGAAACTCTCGAGCCGCGACGCGGCTCTGGGAGCAAGGTCTCACTGGTAGTCATAACAATGAACGATTGTGGCGTTTTTCTTATCTAGGCTCGCAATCCTCTTTTCGCTGAGTTTTACCAAAGGAATGTTGATCGCCCGCGGCAGGTGCGCCCGGGTGAATTCCTTGGCCGTCCAGACTTCGACGAGATGCGCTCCGTCATTAACCCGCTGTTGCAGCTCGTCCCGGCTTACGATGATCTGCGGCATCGGCTCTCCCCTTTCAAATCAGCTCTCGCACCTTGTCCGAAAGAACAGTCCAGGCGATCTTCGATCGGTTAGGTTCGCCGCGCGCCAGGGATTCGGCAAAATGACTCGCCTGAGC
>JAJONK010000604.1 GCA_021323355.1 Deltaproteobacteria bacterium | reverse complement strand
TCGTCACTGACAACCAGGAGCTCGTGCAAACCGATCCGCCCTCTGTAGCCGCTCTGATTACAATCAGCACAGCCTTTGCCGCGGTATAGGACGAGATTCTCTTTTTGGGGAATTTCCAGTTGAGCAAAAGCCGCTTCGCCATACCCATACGCTAATCCATCAAGTTCTTCTTTTGCGGGGTGATAGGGTTCTTTACAGCCGCCGCAGATCGTCCGCGCCAACCGTTGCGCCAAGACTCCTAACAACGCATCGGCAAAATTAAACGGATCCATACCCATTTCTAAGAGTCGGGTGATGGTTTCGACGGCGCTGTTGGTGTGAAGGGTGCTCAATACCAGATGTCCGGTAAGCGAAGCTTCAATACCGATTTCGGCAGTCTCCCGATCACGAATCTCTCCCACCATGATGACATCCGGATCGGCGCGCAGGAAAGAGCGCATCGCGGCAGCGAAATTGAATCCTATTTTGGCGTTGACCTGCACCTGGCGCAGCCCGCGCTGGGTTATTTCAACCGGATCTTCTGCCGTCCAGATTTTGCGCTCCGCCGTATTGATCACGTTAAGGGCGGAATGAAGAGTGGTTGTTTTTCCTGATCCGGTTGGGCCGACACACAAAATCAATCCGTAAGGTTTTGCCAACAGCTCGCGAAACTTGTGTAAATTGCGCGACGTCATGCGTAATTCGTTTATCGGGATCGGCTCTCCGGCCGCGAGCACGCGAAGAACTATATCTTCATTGCCGATGCCTGCCGTTGGAATAGTCGCAACGCGTAGTTCGATTTCGCGATCGGGCATACGGAACTTGATCTTTCCATCTTGCGGTTTGCGGCGTTCCGCGATATCGAGGCCGGCCATAATCTTCAGTCGGGATACGAGGGCTCTGCGATACACCGCCGGCACGCGCAGATAATTGGAGCAATGCCCATCAACACGGAAGCGGACCTCGGTGTCGTTTTGGCTTCCGTAAGGCTCGATATGAATATCCGAAACCCTCTTTTTGCAGGCGTCGGTAATGATTTGGTTCACCAGCCTGACGATGACACTGTGATTTTCATTGATGGTGGGGTCGTTCAAACTATCGTCGTCTGCCTCGTCCTGTGCGGCGACATCGAGCTGTCCAAGTATCGTCGAGATCGATTCATGAGAGTGGCTTTTTTCGAGATTCGCTTTGGCGGTGCTGAAATATCTCAGGATGTCATCGCGCAAGCCGACGGCAAACGTGATCTGTTTTCCTAAAAACAGACGTTTGATATCCTGGATTTTTTCGTAAGCTGTGGGGTCATCGATAAGCACCTCGACGGAGCGTTCGCTGACCTGCAAAGGAATCCAAGAAGCGGCCTTCAGATAATTCAAATTGAGGCCGCGTATGGAATCCCAGGCCGGCGGCTGTTTTTCATCGTACTCCTTGAATGGACAGCCATAGAATACGCTGAGAGCAGCACCCAGTTCTTGTTTCTTGAGCTTGTAGCGTTCCATCAAAAGAATTTCGACGGGACGCTGCTGAATCTGCGCTTCCCGGAGCACCAGGTCTAGATCCCGCTGGCTCAAACGCCGCGTTGCCACCAGCGCATCAAACTTACCTTGCTTAGGTTTCTGGCAGTTGCCGGCCTGAGACTGTTCGTAAAGGGCGCGAATCAGCGCAGCCTCATTGATGTATCCCTTCTCAATGAGTACCGCGCCGAGCTTTTTATGCGGGTTCAATTCTTTCTGCTGGTCGAGAGCGCTTTGTACTTGGCTCGGCGTGAGCAGTCCGAGATGAACCAAAAGTTCCCCGAGTGGAATTCGGCGGCGATGTTTCACCAATAATTTTTCTAAATCGGTGGGCGCGACAAACCCGAGCGAAACGCACACTTTGCCGATCGGCTCTGCGTAGGCCTTCCTGAGTGAGCAGGTCGCCAATCTTTTCGGCAAATTGTTGAGACATGGACTTGAGGAGCCGACGTGAGCAAGCAGTATACCAAGGAAAAATCCCGAAAAGAGAGGCGTTAATGACCCCAGAACATTATGCCGGGGACCAGCGATGAACAAAAGTGTCATTTTATGTCTAGCCGTGTACTTGCGTGTCTCCTGTCCTGAGTGTGAATCGCATGGGCGTGCCGTAAGCCTAGCACCGACTGCGCTTCTATAATTTTGAAGGTGTGATTACGGCGGTAAGAGGATGATTTGGCGATGACACACGCACTAATTTACAACCGAGCATCGGCCCACGATAACGAATGCCAATAGCTCGACCGGAAGGGGAGAATGACCAGACGAGATTGTCAAGGAGCAGAAAGGAACAGCGCCGCGGATTAACGGCAACAGGGACTTACGAGCGAACCTCGATCCTTAGTAATCTGATTTGGCCTTTTTGATGTTTGCCTTTGCCACCAGCCAGGCATCTACCATCTCCTGCTTGAAACGCCACTGATTGCCTACTTTGAAGGCCGGTATTTTTTTCTGGGTGATCAGACGGTAGACAGTAAACTTGTCCACAGCTAAGTAGCGAGCCACTTGCTCCAGCGTTCGTAGCTCACCTATCTCAGCCCCCCGGTCGTGACTCGTCGGTTTGAGTTGTGCAGAGAGGTCCGTATCAGGCAGAAACTCGCCCTCGCGTTGCGCCGTAAAGAAATCACAGGCTTCTTTAATGATCATCTCCAGCTGAGGTATATCCCAGGGCTTGGTAACCAATTTGGAAACGGCGCCGGAGTTCATAGCCTCAATCGCCACATCGAAATCCGAGTACGCCGTAGTCAGAATACGAACTGCGTTCGGATGCACTTCACGAGACCGTTTTAAAAACTCGACGCCTTTTTCCCCGGGCATTCGCTGATCACTCATCAGAAGCGCGATGTCGTCTCGATATTCTTCAAGCAGTCGATAGCCCTCTGCCGCATTGGCGGCGCTCAATATCTTAAACTTCTTGCGAAAGACTCGATTGAAGTTGACGAGCGATTTTTCCTCGTCATCAACATATAGGATAGTGCAGTTCTGGTAGTCTCCGAGACGTTCCATCGTCTCTCCTGTGCAGCCGAAAACGTTCGATGTTCGATCGTGGAACCGGAAATGTCGGTATGAGCCGTGGTGACCGAGCCGCCGGAAAAGCTGCCTTGTCTTAAATTAGCAAATCCTCAGGCCAAGTCTACACTTCGTTTTAGTTCCCAAGCCAGGACGCCTCTATCGACCGATCTCTTACGTTGGCAACGGTTCTCTTCGACTAAGTAAAATCCTACCCCTATAAAGGGAGTCGGTTATATGGCGGCAACAGTCGTGCTTCGTCAAGCTCGCGAATGTTCCGAATGGCCAGCTCACCACAGCCGGTAAAGTTCGGCGGGTGATCCGTTGAACCCGCATGCTCATATTCAGTATACCGGACAAAACACCAGAATAAAGATGCGATTTACGTTCTCCCGTTGCTCCTACCGCTTGGCTTTTCGACCGATCCGCTTACTATCCATCACGCTACCGAATTCACTTGCCGCACCTGAAC
>JAJONK010000110.1 GCA_021323355.1 Deltaproteobacteria bacterium | reverse complement strand
GGTCGCCTTTTGTAGCTTAGATTCACCCGCCGGGTCCCGTACACCGCACGTTTAACTTAGCAGTCTTTGACTCGCAGGCTTTCTAGGCGTATACAGCTGCGCCACAAAAGCAAACGAAACCTTCTATGGGCAACAGTGGTCCTCGTGCTAAACCGCGCCATCCCAAATCCGGAAGCGGTGAAGGCATTGATTTCGTTCGCTGCCACATCTCCGGCAAACATCTACGCGTAATCAGTGGCCGACGCCTTTCAACCAACGCATGGGACTGGCCATGAAACCTACATCGAGGAGTAAGCGCTCAGCCCGGACCAACTCTGCGCCAAAACCTTCCGTGTAAATCATAGTTCCCGAGTCGACTACCGTGCGCACAGCAGGCGGGAATGGATCGCTGCGATGAAGGCCGTCTATAAGCACTACGGGAACGTCTATGCAGGATTTCTGCAAAAGCACTATTATAACCTTTATTTAGAAGGGATTTGGCTGAACGGTGGCGATTGGGATGCGGCTCTCTTGTGTACTGGGATTTACACCAGAACGGATGCGGCAAGGAACATATTTGGAGGTCGAAAGAGTTGTCGCCAAGATACGTTCTTACGGTAAAAAGGCGTACCTCTTTATCCGAAATACGTCCTCAAACACTACGCTGCACTGTTCTCGGCAGCTCTACGCATATTTGGGTCTTGGCCAAACGCACTAATTGCCGACGGTCTCGAAGTTCCTGACAACCCGCATCATGCGCGTCGCGGAGTTTCACGGGCTCTGCGTGATGCTTTGGAGCAGTATTCGGAGGATGATCTTCCAAAGAAACTGAAATTACATGCGGCTTATTACTTCGGTAGCCCAGGGAAAGCGAAAGCTGCGTTGAAGACCGACCGAAGATTCGGGGCCGGATGGAGCACCACAAAGATAATTGCCGGCATTCGTCAAAGGCGCCGATTGGGAAAACCGCTCGGCTACCCAGCAGCACGACGTGATAACCCTGCGCTTGTGAGTGTTGCCGAAGCGTATTTTGGAAGCTGGGGCAACGCCTTGTATGCAACTGGCATCGACCCGAATTTGTATCTTCACCGTAAGTGGCGGAGACGAAGAATGCCCGCTAAAAGAGATGGTCTTAGCTATGGCAAAGTATTTAACCCGTCCGTGCCCGCGCTGTAACGGTTATCTCGGAATCGTTTTGCGCGAGGCGGGACACAACACACCGCTGCAGGCAAGCAACGGGCGGTAGGCTCACCCCGTCGATCACGAAGTGCCTTGCGTTTCGTTCAACAGTTTATCCAATTCACCAGAGGTCTCCAAACTCAGCACATCGTCGTATCCGCCGATTGGTTTACCGTTGATAAATATTTGAGGGACAGTTCTCCGGCCTGATAACCGCTCCATATCGAGTCTGAGCTTTGGTTCTTCGGAGACCTCTATTTCGGTGAAATCGACCTTCTTTGCGGCAAACAACGACTTCGCTGCCCGACAATACGGACACCAGCTGGTTGTATACATGACCACTTGCGGCATAAACTCCTCCCCTGAAATCCGATTCGGCTGTTCGTTGCAACCCCACGTCTATTTTGCCATTACTGTTGCGTGAAATTAATAGGCCTTACCGGCGGCATCGCTTCGGGGAAGAGCACCGTTTCAGCTATTCTTCGCCGACTTGGCGCCCAAGTCATCGATGCCGATGCGCTTGCCCGCGAAGTTGTTGAGCCGCATCAGCCGGCCTGGAATGAGATCGTCGATACTTTCGGTAAGGAGATCCTGCAGTCGGACCAAACACTAGATCGGAAAAAATTGAGAAAACTTGTCTTCGACGAGCCGAAAGCGCGAAAACAGCTGGAAGCCATCACCCATCCCAAGATTCGGCGATTGGCGCAGGAAAAAATTGCAGAGTGCGCTGCTACCGGAGCGCCTCTTGTGGTTTATGAAGCGCCGCTCTTATTTGAAACCGGGATTCATCTTTGGCTCCGCCCGGTCATTCTAGTGGCCTGCGACACTGCGGCTCAGAAACGGCGGCTCCGCCAGCGAGATAGCTTAACCGAAGCGGAAATTGAGCAACATCTCGGAGCTCAAATGAGCTTGGAGGAAAAACGAAAGCTGGCGGACTATGTGATCGATAACAACGGAACCCTTGAGGATCTCGAGAGTACGGTGAAGACGCTAGTCCAAACGATTCTCGCTACTTGACCCGTTCCAGATAACTGCCCTCTGCGGGATCCACTCTCACTCTATCGCCGACTTGAACAAACGGCGGCACTTGAATGGTAACTCCGGTTTCGAGTTTCGCCGGTTTGTAGGACGCGCTTGCCGTAGCTCCTTTCATCGAGGGTTCGGTATCGATGACTTCCAGATCCACGGTGGGTGGCGGGCTGATCCCCACCGGCTTACCATCGTACAATTCCACTTCCACCACATGATTAGGCAGCAGAAACGATAGCAGGTCTCCGATATCATCGGCCGATAATGTCATCTGCTCATAGTTCTCAGTGTCCATGAAGGTGTGCATATCTCCTTCAGCGTATAAGTATTGCATCTGTCGAGTTTGCAAAATCGCCTGGTCGACACGATCTTCAGAGCGAAACTTGTATTCGGTACCCACACCGGTACGTAGGCTTTTCATTTTAGTCTGCATGAATCCCCGCTTGTTGCCGGGGGTTAGATGGTGCACCGCGGTGACACGATAGAGATCATTTCCATGAACGATAATCATGCCGGGTCTTAGTTGGGTTGCTTGAATCATATTAACTTCCTTCCTTCGCCACCGCCGCTGTTGTTACCGGGGTGCTACGCTTCATCTATTGTTTAGTTCAACCTGTAATCATGCATACAAACCACGCCATAGCATGGCCCGCGCAACGCGATCGATGCCGATCATCAAAGCGGCTAACCGCATTTCGACGTTTTCTTTCTGACTCATTTGCAGGACTTCGTGAAATGCTTTGACCAGAATATCCCGCAATTTTCTGGTAATCTCCTCTTCAGTCCAAAAGAAATTTTGCAAGTCCTGCACCCATTCAAAGTACGACACAACCACGCCGCCGGCGTTGGCCAAAATGTCGGGTATGACAAAGACGTCCTTATCCCGCAGTATTGCATCAGCTTCCGGCGTTGTCGGACCATTCGCTCCCTCTGCCAGGATGCGACACTGCAAACGTTGAGCATTTTCCTGCGTGATCTGCATTTCCAATGCAGCCGGAACTAGAATGTCGCATTTAAGCTCCAAGAGTTCTGCATTTGTAATTTTCTGTCCGAAAGGGAAAGCTTCAAGACTATGAGTTTGAGAGGCGATCTCGAGCAGTCTGGCTATCGGCAAACCGTTGGCGTCATAAAAGCCGCCCGTCCGATCTGCCACACCGATTATCCTTACGCCGATGTCATTGAGTTCCTTTACGACGACCGAGCCGACATTGCCAAATCCTTGTATTGCCGCGGTGCATTTGGTGAGATCAACTCCGAGATGGTTAGCGGCTTCGATGATCGTGTATACAACACCACGACCGGTTGCTTCTCTTCGCCCCAAGGTACCACCGATCGCGATCGGTTTCCCGGTGACTATTTCGGGAACTGCGTGGCCTTTGTGCTGCGAGTAAGTGTCCATAATCCAGGCCATGATCTGCTCGTTGGTTCCCATATCCGGCGCCGGCACATCGATCTCGGGGCCGATGAAGTTGAGGATTTCAGCAGTGTAACGCCTAGTCATGGATTGAAGCTCATTGCGTGACAACTCGGCCGGGTCGCAGGCGATACCGCCCTTGGCGCCGCCGAGCGGCAGGCCGACAAGGGAGCATTTCCAAGTCATCCACATCGCCAAAGCGGAGACTTCGCCCAGGCTTACACTTGGGTGGTATCGGAGTCCTCCTTTGAACGGCCCCAAAACATCGTTGTGCTGCACTCGATATCCGGTGAAAACATTGACCCTACCATCGTCCATTCGGGTGGGCACACTGACAACCATGGCCCGGTCCGGCCTGCGCAATCGAACAGCAAGATTGGGATCAAGTCCCAGCTTGGCAGCGGCGACATCGAATTGTTGCACGGCCATGTCGCTGGTTTCATTGCGCCATTCAGTAGTCGCCATATAGCTTCGTTAGCTCCATGATATTTCTTTGTTAGAATTAGCGACTCGCACTAGCCGGGAGGCCAACCCATCTGACGGCCACCGAGCAGGTGGTAATGCAGGTGAAAAACGGTCTGACCGGCATCGGCGCCGCAATTGACGACGATACGATAACCGCTCTTTGCGACTCCGAGCTGCTCGGCTAGCTTCCCGGTTGCGCGGAAAACTGCAGCAACTATCTTGTCGTCGTTCGGCGTTAAATCCGAAAGCATCGCGATGTGCGCAGTCGGTATGATCAAAACATGAACCGGCGCTCGGGGCACGATGTCCTTGAAGGCGATCACGGTTTCATCGCGGTAGACGACGTCGGCTTTGATGCTGCCATTGACGATCCCGCAGAAGAGGCAATCACTCATACTCGCGCTCCGGTTTTATCACGATCGAATCAATCCCCGGCATCTGAGCATTCGGCAAAAATTTTCTCGCCTTCGATTTCCAGCGAGACACTCTGGAGCGCAAGACCGGCGCACGGGCCCCAGATACAGTCGCCGGTTTTGGGCTCGAACACGGCGCCATGATTGGCGCACATCAGATAACGACCATCGACCGAGAAGAACTGATTATCAACCCAATCCAATGTGATTCCGACATGAGGGCAACGGTTTCTATAAGCGAAGAATGTCCCCTCGTAATTGACGAGTAATGCTTCCAAGTCGCGATCGCCGGACCGGATGATAAATTTTTTACTGGCACCATGAGCCAGTTCACCCACTTGGCCGACGAGTTTTCTTTTGCCGATCTTTTTTTCTTTGGCTGCGGTCATGCTGGGCTTCACTCCTTGAGATAGGACAGGTCTCCTTCCGGGCATCCGACCAAAATTTCGCCCCGATCTACTCTGACGGGCAAGCGATAGAGCGCTTGGCCCTTGCAAGGTCCGTCAACACACAACCCGGTGGCAAATTCATAAAGAGCGCCATGGGTATAGCACATCAAGTATTTCCCGTCAGCGCTGACAAATTGGTCACGAATAAAATCCAAGGGCGTCGGCATATGGCGGCAGCGATTCACATAAGCATGAAAGTTACCTCGTTCGTTCACTAAAAACCCGTCGACCCGATACTTTTGGCAAATGATCCAAAATTTCTTGACCGAACCGGGACTCAGGTCTTCGACCTGGCTGATAACTCTGGCGCCATCGCGGCTTTCATCGCACATCCGCCGTTTGTCGCGCAAAAAGTTGCGTCGGTGAATGCCTAGGCTAACTAGGTAAAGAACAAGAAAAACAATCGACAGGTAAACAGTGATTTCCACGGCAGGTAAGTGAGAGAGCTATTTCGAATCCTTATCGACCGAATTACGGATCCGCTTGACGTTCTCAGTTGTCTGCTGCCCTGATATTCCCATCACCTTCATCAACTCAGTTGTCATCTCGGCAGTGACCTGATCTTGTACGCTTCCTTGTCCGTCCGGGTCGGCTTTCAAGAAGGTCATGATCTTCTGCTTGGCCACTCCAGTCTGCTCGAGCCCATCGAGAAACTCGCCAAATCCGACTTTGCCACGCAACTCATCGACTCGCCTCATGAGCTTTTGACAGTCCGGACACATACGCGACCACAAACTCGAGCGGTCGCCGCAGTAAACACATTGACGCATATCGATATCGATCCTAATTTATCCGTTGCGTGCCATAGCTTCCACCCACAAGCGCTGCAGTCCGTCGGCCAAAGATGCATTGGCGGCAACAACGCCGCGATGTTTGGCTTGCGGCCGGTTAAACATCAAACCAGCGCCGGGCCCGTCAACCACTTTGCCGCCGGCCTCGAGCACAATCAACACGCCGGCGCAGATATCCCACTCGTGAATCGAGCGGAACGTCAGCGTGCCGTCGCCGTCACCCCCGGCTATTTTAGCCAATCTAAAGGCAATGCTGCCGACTTTCTGGATCTCGCAATGGTCGACGAATACCTGGAATTTCCGCTGCGGCTCCGAGCGGCTGACCAGCAGCAACGCGCCCTCTAGCGAACTGCGTTGAGAAACGCTAATCGGTTTATCGTTCAAGTAGGCTCCCTGGCCTGCCGCGGCCTTGTACAGCGAATCTTCGGCCGGATTGTAAACCGCCGCGACAGTGGGCCGCCCATCAACGACGAAGCCGATCGACACTGCAAACTGGGGGACGCCTTCAATAAATTCTTTAGTCCCATCTATTGGATCAATGATCCAAATTCGGGAGGAACTCAGCCGTTTCGGGCTGTCCTGATCTTCCTCGGAAAGCCATCCGTCGTTTGCAAACCTGCCCGTGATAATTTCGCGAATTCTGCGGTTTGCTTCGATATCCGCGGTCGTGACGGGATTATTTTTACTCTTTTCACGAATATCAAATTTTCCCTTGAACAGCCGCATCACAATCGAGCCTGCTTCGCGGACCGCTTCTTCGGCAGTCGCCAACTCTTCTCTATAATCATGATCAGCTGTCACTAAACCACCTTGAGACCTAAATCGATTTTCGGGACGGGACACCCTGCCAAACCGATAGGAACCGAGCATCGATTGCTCAGAGCGATAACAATTTCATTCAAGACGAAAACCGTCCACAGGAGGTGCGACCGTAACCCCGGCTTTCACCATAGCGTCAATGGCTTGAGCAGAATCTTCGGGTTGGAGATTGACGCCGCAGATTGCGTCTTGGAGAAGGACAACCTGAAATCCTTGCATGAGGCCTTCGAGCACAGTTTCTTTGACACAATAATCGGTAGCTAATCCGCCGACATAAATCCGTTCGATTCCGCGTTGCCTCAGAAGATCTTTTAAAGCCGCACCGCGCGAATCCGCGGCAGCAAAAGCGGAGTAACTATCCTCGTCTGCAGCCGTCCCTTTGGATAGAACCACAGCATCGTTGCTGATCTTCAAGTCAGGATGAAACTCTGCGCCTTTTGATCCTTGGATGCAGTGAGGCGGCCATACCCCTCCCGCAGTATTGAAATGACTCGTCCTCGGCGGATGCCAGTCGCGCGTAACAAAGACCGGCATGCCCGCTTGAGCGAACCTTTCAATGTAGCGGTTGAGAACCGGCACAATACGATCGCCGTTCTGCACACCCAGAGCGCCACCTGGACAAAAATCATTTTGCACGTCGACAATCAACAATGCTTTGTTAATTTCCATCGATTTCTATTCATTATAGAGAATGATACGGTCGTTGCAATTGAGACTGTCGGAACAAATGGATCGGTGAATGTCAATCAAAGCAGTTTTCTTCGATGCCGCGGGAACCCTCATTACGCCGGTCAGGCCCGTGGGTCAAACTTATACTTCATTTGCTAAAAACTACGGCATGGAGGTTTCTTCTTTTGAGATCTCCGAACGTTTTCGAACCTGTTTTGCCGCCTCGCCCCCGCTCA
>JAJONK010000109.1 GCA_021323355.1 Deltaproteobacteria bacterium | reverse complement strand
ATCGCCCGGATGAAACCACAGGATGTCGTCGACACTTCGATTCTTGAGCGCCTGGAGCAAAGCGGATCGATTCGCTCGGAATCAGCAAAATAACAGGAGAGATCATGATTTTTCTTACCAATGCTCACGTTGAACAGGTTCTGGACATGCCCACCTGCATTCAAGCGATGGAGGAGGCATACCACGAGCTTAACCAATTGCGCGCCGGTTACCGGCCGCGAATCGATTTCTATGTCCCGCAAGAACCGCACTATTATCGTTGGGGAACCATGGAAGGCGCATCGCGCAAGCTTGGCGTCTTCGCCATCCGTATGAAATCCGACATGCTGGCGTGGGAAAACAAAGACGGCTTTATCGTCGAAGACAAATACTGCATTGAGCGTGGGACCTACTGTGGTCTGATATTTCTCACCAGCACACGCAACGGCGAGCCCCGGTTACCTGCAGCATATGCGGGTGGGCGCCTGCGCCGGGCTGGGAACCAAATACCTGGCGCGGCAGAACTCGAAAGTCTTGGCGATGATCGGCTCCGGCGGCATGGCGCGCACCTATGCCGAAGCGATCAAACACGTCAAGCCCATCGAAGTCATGCGCGTATTCAGCCCGACCAAAGCCAACCGCGAAGCTTATGCCGCTGAAATGACCGAGAAGCTGGACATGGAAGTGATCGCCGTTGACTCGCCGGAAAAAGCGCTTAAAGGCGCCGACGTGGTTGCGCTGACCACCGACTCGCTGGTTCCGGTGATCAAGGCCGACTGGCTCGAGCCCGGAATGCATATCAATAATGTGCGCAATAACGAAGCCGGTCCTGACGTTCTAAAGCGGGCCGACGTGATCGCCCGCCTCGGCACATCCACTCTGTTCGCCGACCGCAACGCTCCGGAAGTAACCACGGGCAGCGACGGCATGTTCGGCTACATCGCCGGCAACGCCGAGGAAAAAAACAAGATTCCCTCGGCGCCGCATTACGAAATCGACAACCCGGGGATCGGCACCGTGCCCGATGTCATGGCCGGCCGTTGGATCGGCCGCGCCAATGATCAACAGATCACGTTTCTAAACAATCAGGGCACCCAAGGCCTGCAGTTCGCCGCCGTCGGCGGCACGGCTTACAATCTGGCGCGCGCTAAAGGTCTTGGACATCCGCTGCCGCTGGAATGGTTCACGCAGAATATACGGGATTGAGAAAGTTGCAGTGATGGAGAGCTGGAGTTATAGCAAAAACACTCGAATCTATTTTCTGAGTATCAACATTACTCCCTGAGTCGGTACTCCACCTCCAGGAGGATTCATTTATGGCGGTTCTTCGCTACATCGCTTTCCTCAGCGATGATCCGGAAAAGGTAAACGAGTTCTATCTTCGCTTTCTCGGCACCGAAGAACTTGGCCGCTCAGCCGACGGCGACATCTCGATCACCGATGGATTCTACAATCTGACGTTTTTCAAAAGGCGCGCTCAATTAAACGAAATGAAAATGGAGTGCGGCCTGCATCATATCGGTTTGGCAGTCGATGATCTGGAAGAAAGTAAAGGACGGTTTTTAGCTCTGAATCCGCGCGGCATGATCCTCCAGGAGCCCGACGATATTCATCACGGCGAGATCAGAATTCACGACCCCGAATGTTTTCCGGTTAGCTTGTCGACGCGGCAATTCGGCGTGCCGGCTGAAAAAGAAAAGAAGTTCCCCCGGATCCGGCACATCGCCTACAACGCTTTGGATCCGGAAATGATGCTTCGCTTCTACACTCAAGTGTTCGGCATGCGCGAGGTGCCGTCCAGCTACCAGCGGCGGCAGCAAGGCCGGGGCAACCGGTTTTGCGGCGACGGCCAGACCAATCTGGCGATACACCCGTTCTACAACCCCATCGAAGGCCATGAGGCGAAATTTGGCATCAATCATATCGGGTTTCTCACCAATACGATGGAGGCGACCTTAGCCGAATTGCGCAAAGTGTTGAACATCGCGCCTCGCCCATCGACCCGACCGTACGCCGAAGTCCGATTCCGCGATCCGGAAGGTAACGCGCTGGATTTGTCGCAGACCAAAGGCTGGGAGGTTGATGTGAACAAATGGGTCAGTGCGGCATAGCCTTTCGATCCAACGTTCAAAGTTCAACCGTTCAAGGTTCAACGCCAGAATTGAATCGATCCTAGCAGCATTGTGGTACGAAAGCTAAATTTGTTTTAGCCCGGATTCCGCAGTACAGATGGAGTACCTGCAGAGTGATCGAGGGGCGAGCGCGGAGGAGCGAAGGCACAGGAGCGAACAATTTCAAAGTTGTCTATGGTGCTTGGCCCTGGGCTGGCAATTTTTTCAAGCGCCCGCTAAAGCACTGGAGCTTGCAGGGCCACTATCAGCCACAGACCTATTGCCTTCGTTCCGGAGGGTTCGTCCCTTGATCGCTGTATCCACCCTGAACTGCGGGATCGGGTTTAGTTCAACTCTATCGGACAGCCCGCATCACTCGACTTCACGTTGACTGCGCGCGCACTCTCAGCACTGAGAAGGTAGGAGACCAATATGAAACGCACAAGAATCATTGTGGCCAGTTTGACGATGCTGATTTCGTTGCTGTCGCAATTTAAAATTTCTATAGCGGCGTCCGCACCTTTAGAAAAGCTCACGATCGGCTGGAGCGCGGTTGCCGGCTCGCAAGCGCCATTTTGGATCACCAAGGAGGCCGGACTGTTCGAGAAAAACGGCCTCGAGGTGATCATGATCTACCTCGACGGCGGCTCGAGAGCGACCCAGGCGATGATGTCCGGCGATCTGCCCATCGCCCAGGTCGGCGGCAACGCGCCCGTTGTCGCCAAGCTTCGAGGAGCTGACGTAACCCTGATCAGCGGGCTACTGAACGTTCTCGCCTACAGCATGGTGGTTTCGCCGGAGATCAAACGGCCGGAAGACCTGAGAGGCAAAAAGCTCACGGTCAGCCGCTTTGGTTCCAATTCGGACTATGCCACCAGAAAGATACTGCTCAAATGGGGTTTGAAGCCCGATATCGACGTGGCGATTTTGCAGATTCCCGGCGGGCAACCCACTCGGCTCGCGGCAATTCAAACCAAGCAGGTGCACGGCATGGTCGCGCAACCGCCGGTGACCAATATGGCTCGTAAATTCAATATGAACATAATCGCGCAACCTGAGGATTTCGGCGGCGCTTATCCGACCACGCCCGTAGCATCGCGGGTCTCCTACATTCGTGAAAAGCGCGACACTGCGCGTAAATTCACCCGGGCCCTGCTCGAAGGCATCCACCTTTATAAGAGCGACAAGGAATTCAGCAAAAAAGTCATCGGAAAATATGTCAAGACCAACGATAACGACGCCTTGGAGGACAGCTACCAATTCTTCTCTCGCCTGGTGCCGGAGAAACCGTATCCATCACTCGATTCCGTCAAAGAAGCGCTGGCGGAGCTCGGCGAGAAAGACGCCAAAGCGCGCGCCGCGCGCCCGGAAGATTTCGTCGATATGAGTCTGATCAAAGAGTTCGATGACAACGGTTTTATCGACGGGCTGTATAAAAAGCGTTAGTTGGCAGGGTTCGAGATAAGCCGTAGTAAGAGGTTGATACGCAACCTAAATCGCAACTAAGGCGCCACATGTTTGGACCCGATGCATGCCCATCGCTTTAGTTACATCTTTACAACCCGTCCGGCACGTTATAGAGAATAATTTCCCACTTGATATCAAGTTAGTTAATCCTGCGGTGATGTCGATGAAGATGTCGATGGATCAACCGACCGGGAGACAGTGCAGCTTCCCTGATACTCCCCACCACCTGGGAGCTTCGATGTCGAGAATGCTTCTAACCGTCAGCCAAATGCCATACCCGGCTGCACAACCATATAAATCACTTGTAGTCGGTAAAAATCCCGTAAGGCGATTCCGATGGGCGATCATCGAAGTGCAGAGTTAAACGACGAGCGGTTATCCCTCAATCAGGTACTGAGCACCTCCGAGCTGTTCCGGCGTACCTCGCGTGAGCCCGAGTATGCGGCCGAGAACCGAGCTCTAGTCACGTTGGCGCAGGCAATGAACCAAGCGCCGCTGACTTTTTTGCAAAAATTGGCGGACATAGCACTCGAGCTGTGCCAAGCCGATTCCGCCGGGATCAGCATCCTGGAAGCATGCGGCGGGGCCAGCGTGTTCCGTTGGCGCGCCGTAGCCGGACGTTATGCGCCAACCGTCAACACATCCATGGCGCGGGACGCTTGCCCGTGCGGAACCGTGCTCGAACGTGACTCTGTCCTTCTGTTCGATCGCCCTGAACGGCATTTCGTCGCGCTCCGGCAGATGAACTTGCCGATCCTGGAAAATCTCTCGGTGCCATTTCACAGCGGTGGCGAACCGGCGGGCACATTGTGGGTTCTAACTCATAGTCCGAGACGGAAGTTCGATGCTGAGGACGCGCGGCTGCTGACCAGCCTTTCCCGTTTCGCATCCGCGGCATACGCAATGATCGGCACTGTCGAAGCCGCCGCTTCCAAGCGCACCGACGAAAAGTTGCCTGAAAGCGAAGAAGAATTCCGTGCCATGTTTGAGCTCTCGAGCGTCGGTCAATGTCAGGTCGACCCGCTCACCGGACGATTCGTACGGGTCAACCGCAAAATGTGCGAGATGACAGGCTACTCCGGGGAAGAATTGACTCTCCGCACTGTCAGCGAACTGACGCATCCGGAGAATCGCGAGACCACCGCGGTTTTACTGCAGCAGCTATCGCGAGGCGAGATCCCGGCGATCTCCATCGAAACCAAGTTGCTGCGTAAAGATGGCTCGACCTTCTGGAACCACCTCAACGTCAGCCTGCTGCGTCGCGCCGACGGTCAAGCGCCGCGCGCTAGCGCCATTTTCCGCAACATTTCGGCGCGCAAGGAAACTGAACAAAAGCTGTACGAAGCGGAAGAGCGCATGCGACTGGCGATGCAAGCTGCCGGTGTGTTTGCGTGGGACGTCGATCTCTTGACCGGTACGATCAAGTACTCGGAGAACATGGGGCAATTGTTCGGCTATGAGACACTGCCGGAGAAATACTTTTCGGTCGCCGGCGCAACTGCCGTGATTCACCCGGATGACCGCGAGGGTGTCATCCAAGCTTCGCTGCCTGCATTTGAGCAAACCGGAACCTTCTCGGCCGAGTGTCGCGCTGAAGCCGCAGGTGGCGGGTATGTCTGGGTCCATTGCAATGGCACAGTGGTGCGCGATGCGCACGGCAACCCAGCGCGCTTCGTCGGCATCGTTCAAAACATTGAGGATCGCAAACGCGCGGAGCAAGCGCTACAAGCGTCGCAGGAGCGACTGAGTCGCGCGATACAGATTGAAACGGTGGGAGTGATATTCTTCAAGACTAACGGCCGCGTCACGGAAGCAAACGATGCCTTCCTGCGTATGAGCGGCTATAGTCAGAGCGATCTGCAAATCGGGCTGGTGCGTTGGGACAGAATGACTCCGCCCGAATGGATGCCGCAATCACTGCAGGCGGTGGAGGAGTTCAATACGAGGGGACGCACGCTACCCTATGAGAAGGAGTGCATCCGCAAGGATGGATCGCGCTGGTGGGCTTTGTTCGCCGCCAGCCGGATTGCGGCAGATGAGGGCGTCGAATTCATTATTGACATCACCGAGAGCAAACTGGCGGAAGAAAAATTGCGCGAAAGCGAGGAGCGTTTTCGCACGATGGCTGATAGTTCCCCGATGATGATTTGGGTAACCGATGCCGCCGGTCGCATCGAATTCGTCAATCGATCCTATCTGGAATTCTTCGGGATTAGCCGTGAAAGAGCCGCGCAGCTGAGCTGGTCAGAAATTGTTCATTCCGATGATCGAGAGTACCTCGAAGCATTTAGGGTTGCGCTACGCGATCGACAGCCGCTGCACGCGCGCGGGCGGGTGAAACGGCACGATGGTGAATGGCGCTGGATCGCATCGCGTGGCAATCCACGCCTCGGCCCCGCAGGCGAAGTGACTGGCTATGTCGGTAGCTCGGCGGATGTCACGGAGCTGATCAAATCACAGGAAGCATTGCGGGAAGCCGACAGACGCAAGGATGAATTTCTCGCGACACTCGCGCATGAGCTGCGGAATCCGCTCGCGCCTATTCGAAACAGCCTGCAAATCCTAAGGCTTAGCGGTTCTAGCGAGCCGGCCACTGAGCAGGTTTACGAGATGATGGAACGTCAGGTAAATCAGATGGTGCGCTTGGTCGATGATTTGCTGGAAATATCCCGCATCACGCGCGGTCAAATAGAACTGCGCAAAGAGCACGTTTCACTGGCAACCGTGATCCAGAGCGCCGTGGAAGTCAGCAAGCCCCTGATCGAGGACGCCCACCATGATCTCGCGATCTCGCTGCCATCGGAGCCGCTCATGTTCGAAGCCGATCCTGTGCGGCTGGAGCAGATCGTTTCGAACCTCCTCAATAATGCCGCCAAGTATACCAATCCTGGAGGGCGCATCTGGCTAGCCGCGCAGCGTGAGAGCGATCATGTAGTAATCTCGGTGCGAGATAGCGGTATCGGCATCTTGCCGGATATGTTGCCCCTTATCTTTGAAATGTTCACGCAAATCGAGCATTCGACCAGCCGAACTCAGGGCGGGCTGGGTATCGGGCTCACTCTGGTTCGCAGCCTGGTGGAAATGCATGGTGGCAAGGTCGAGGCTCGAAGCGAAGGCCCGGGTAAGGGCAGCGAATTTATTGTTCGCCTACCGCTCGGTGAGAACTCCCGAAGCGAAATTGTTCGTGACAGTATGCGGCACTTCGGGCAGCTATCTTCCAAGCGGGTGTTAGTGGTCGATGACAACCGTGATGCCGCCAATAGTCTCGGCAAGCTGCTCAATTTAGCCGGAGCCGAAGCTCGGGCCGTCTACAATGGCTTCGCAGCGCTGGAGCTACTCCCAACGTACCAGCCCGGCGTGCTGCTAGTGGATATTGGCATGCCCGACATGGACGGATACGAGTTGGCGCGCAGAGTTCGACGGCTGCCGGACTGTGGAGATCTCACGCTGATTGCATTAACGGGCTGGGGCCAAGCCGAGGATCGCCAGCGCTCGCAAGCCGCGGGGTTCGATTTCCATCTCACCAAACCCGCCGACTTTGAAACGCTGCAAAGGTTGCTTGATTCGCTGCAAGATCCGCAAAAAAGTCAAACGAGACACTGAGGTGCGTCCACGAGCGCGCCGCGGAAGTCCGAGTCCCTCCGGTTTAAACGGGCGGTGAGCAAACTAGCTCTGACAGGACCTATGCGTCGCGCCAGAATTTGTCTTTGACAGTTCTCCGGCTGATCTAGAGCTTCGCGTGATTGCCTGTAGATCGTTTCGCGCAGCAGCGGATCATTGGCGCGGCGCTTTTCATTCGTGGAATCGGCGAGTCGCGACAGCGGCCGCTTCTTTGACCTGCGGCAGAGGACAGAAATTATTTGCCTCTACTCCGAACACCGGATTGAACTTGCTACGAAAATTTTCCAAAGCAATGACCGCCGCTAATTCCACCAATTCCTCATCGGTGAAGTGTTCCTTGAGTCGATTGAAGAAATCATCCGTAACCCGTCGTTCCGTGTAGGTCATCCGCTCGGCTAACTCCAGCGCCAACCGCTCACGCAAAGAAAACAGCGGATTCTCCTTGTAATCTCCCAGCACTGCTTCGACTTTCTCCGCAGGAGCCCCATTTTGCATCGCACTGGATGCATTACTGTCAATTCAAAATGGGCAGCCGTTGATATTGGCGGTCTTAACACAGAGAAGGTGCTTTAACTCGGGTGAAATGAGCCCTGACTCCTGAATCCCTTGAGCCAGCGCCTGAACTCCTCTCTGAATTGTTGGTCTTAACGCATAGACTTTCGCAGTATTCGAAACCACGCCCTGGCGCTTCTTCTGCGCTTCAAAAATTTGTCGCACCTCATCATTCGCTTCACT
>JAJONK010000603.1 GCA_021323355.1 Deltaproteobacteria bacterium | reverse complement strand
CGGCGCCGCAGCCGCGGTGGTGTTGGGACTGGCTTCTCCAGTAGCCAGCTTCGCCGCTATCAGTTTTTTTGCATTTCTCGGTTCGCTCATGGCGTTGGCAGTGGTGTTTTACTTCGGACATGGCAACGGCGGCTTCTCGATCTTTCGCCTGCTCCTCTCGGGTTTAGGTGTCGGTCTCTTTCTTTCTTCACTGGTGGCCATCTTAATGCTCATGGCCGGTGAGGAGCTGAAGTCGCTGATCTTTTTCTTCCTTGGCGGCTTTGCCAGTTCGAGTTGGGATACAACCTGGGTTTCATTAGGTTTCGTGCCGCTGGCGGTGATCATTGCCTGCTATTTTGCCCCGGAGCTAAATGTTCTGCTCCTAGGTGAGGAGACGGCCAGCAGCAGTGGAATTCGAACCGGCCGCATTCAGTTGCTCTATGCCAGCCTCGCAGCGCTGCTAACTTCGATTTCAGTTTCGGTCGCCGGTTTGATCGGCTTTGTCGGCCTGATCGTGCCTCATATGATCCGGCTCATCTTCGGTGCCGACCATAGAACTTTGTTCCCGCTAACCTTTTTTTCGGGGGGTGTCTTTCTGGTCCTGTGCGACACCGCTGCGCGGACCATCATCGCTCCCGCCGAACTGCCGGTAGGCATCGTTACTTCGTTGCTCGGCGTGCCGATCTTTCTTTACCTCATCGGCAAAGAGCCCGCGGGTTACACTTTCTGATGAATCACAGAATTGCCATTCAGGCACAGGAGCTTTGTTTTAGCTATGAGAACGAGCCCGTTTTAAAAGACATTTCGTTTTCAATTGGCGCGGGTGAACTGGTAGCGCTGATCGGCCCGAACGGTTCCGGGAAAACCACCCTGCTTCGAATCCTTCTTGGACAACTGCGACCCAGTGCTGGTGAGGTCTTGCTCGACAACCGTCGATTGCAGACCTATGCGCCGAAGCAGCTTGCAAAAACCATTTCTTATGTTTCGCAGCAGACCGGGCTCAATTTTCCGCTAACCGCGTTTGAACTTGTGTCGCTGGGACGCTTCCCCCATGCCTCGCGCTTCAGCTTCTCTAGCGCGGACAGTTTAGCAGTACAAAGAGCGCTTGGGGCAACCCACGCGCTGCATCTCAGCGAGCGAAACTTCACGAGATTGAGTGGCGGGGAGCAGCAGAAGGTCTTGATCGCGCGAGCGTTGGCGCAGTCGGCCAGCATCCTTCTGCTGGATGAGCCAACGGTTCACTTGGATCTTTACCATCAGTTACAGATTCTGTCTGCCTTGAAGAGGCAATGCGTCGAACAGCAGACCACGATTTTGTCCGTTTTACACGACGTCAATCTGATTTCCCTGTTCGCCGACAAGGCTCTGCTGCTTGGCTCAGGACAGCTTCGCGGCTGCGGACCCGTTGCGGAAGTCATCACTGCGACAAACATCAAGGAACTCTTGGGCGTCGACATGAAGGCCGCTGAAGATCCCGAAACCGGTTTACGCTTCTTCATTCCACGCGATCCGTTCCGCTCTAGGGTCGATCGAACCTAAACCTAGAAAGCCAAAGAACACCTGGTACTCAAATGGCAGCCAAAACATTAATGGTTCAAGGTACCGGATCCTCAGTGGGGAAGAGTGTTCTTGTCACCGCGCTGTGCCGGATTTTCAAACAACAAGGACTCAAGGTCGCCCCGTTCAAAGCGCAAAACATGTCCCTGAATTCGTTCGTTACCCTAGATGGCGGAGAGATCGGCCGCGCTCAGGCAGTGCAAGCCGAGGCGTCAGGGATTGCAGCAACCATTGATATGAATCCTGTTCTGCTCAAACCTGAAGCCGACAACTGCTCGCAGATTATCGTTAGAGGCAAACCGCTGACGAGAGTTTCCGCTGCTGACTTTCCCCGGCTCAAAGCTTTTTTGTGGGCGGCCATCCGCGAATCGCTTGATCGCCTGCGCGAGCGCTTCGACGTGGTTGTCATTGAAGGAGCCGTGTCATTGAAGGAGCCGGAAGCCCGGCCGAGATCAATCTCAGGGATCGGGATCTGGTCAATATGGAAGTGGCGCTGTATTGCGACTCGCCCGTGCTTCTTGCGGCGGATATCGAGCGCGGTGGTGTTTTCGCCTCACTGTTAGGAACCCTGCAATTGCTCGATGAATCCGAGAAAGAACACATCAAAGCATTCATCATCAACAAATTTCGCGGCGACATTTCACTGCTAAAGCCTGGATTGGACTGGCTAGAGAATCGAACCGGGGTGCCGGTTGCGGGGGTTATTCGCTACTACCACGATATTTACATTCCGGAGGAAGATTCCATGCCTCTGGGAAAGCGCCGAGCGATGAAACAGCGGAATGAATTCGACATCGACATCGCCGTGATCGCGCTCCCTCACATCGCTAATTTCGACGATTTCGATCCATTGGAACGCGAAGCCGGCGTTCGCCTGCGCTACGTGGAAGCCGGCGATGATCTTGGGGACCCGGACTTGATCATCTTGCCGGGCACCAAAACCACCGTCACCGATCTGACTTATTTGAAGGAAAACGCGCGGGATCGAGAGATCCTCCGGCAAGTACTACGCGGCACACCGGTCATTGGAATTTGCGGCGGCTATCAAATGCTGGGTCTGGCGATCCATGATCCCGATGGAATCGAATCGTCGACAACCATCACCGCGGGTCTATCGCTCTTGCCGGTGACCAGCCGCTTTATAGCGATGAAAGCCACGCGGCAGATCAGCGCTCGTGTGCTGGTGGAGCGCGGGCTGCTTGTCAAAGCAAAAGAAATTACGGTGCGAGGGTACGAGATTCATATGGGCTTAACGACGGGATCAAACATGCTTAACCCTTTCGAAGTAACTCAACGCGGGCTTCAGTCTTGCGGAGATCTCGAAGGTTGCATGAGCCCGGATGGCAATGTGCTGGGCACATACATTCACGGACTGTTTCATAATAACGAATTCCGTTGGGCGCTTTTGCACACGCTTGCAGCAAAAAAAGGCAAGGGTTTCTCACCGATCATTGGCTCGTTCTCGATTGAGGAACAATACGACCGCCTAGCGGCTCACGTGCGCGACAGCATAGATATGGGTCTGATCCAACGATTGATCGGGTAATCATAAAGCTGCGCGATTTGCCTGCCGATATCCCAACGCGTCTTGAGCGATGATCATTTTCTGCACGTTCGAGGAGCCTTCGACGATTTGATAGGACTTGGCATCCCGATAGTAACGCTCAACCGGAAATTCGGTGGAATAGCCGTAGGCGCCGAGGATCTTCATAGCCGCATCGACGGCAAATGCCGCAGCTTCTGCCGCGGTGTATTTTCCAATGGAAGTTTCG
>JAJONK010000108.1 GCA_021323355.1 Deltaproteobacteria bacterium | reverse complement strand
AATCTCAATCGCAATGGGATCGATCGAAGCAGGCATATCAGCCAGCGACGGCAAGACATAGTCGATAAGATTGGGATTAATCAGCTGGCCATTGTCATAAGCAATCTCTTCGAATACCGCCTGGCCTATGCCGGTAATTGCCGCCCCGGTCAATTGCTGGCGACAGCCGAGTGGGTTGAGCGCTTTACCGACATCTACCGCGGTGGCGTACTTGAGCAATTTGAATTTGCCGGTCTCAACGTCCACTTCGACTTCGGCCGCGCCGGCCGCCAAGAACCAAAATGCCGAAGTGCTCTTTTCGCCGTATTCGTCTTTCACCGATGTCTTCAACTCGCCTTCGCCCAGTAAAGTCCCGCCTTGCATGCCAAATCTCTTGAACATGATTTCAGCATAATCGAGCGAGCCCTCGGGCAAGCGCACCTTCCCATCGGCGAAGCTCACCTGGTCGGCGGGCACGCCATACTCATTAACGACGATCTCCTTTAGCTGCCGCATGATGTCCCGCGCCGCGAATTGCACCGCCTGACATCGGTATCGACGCCGAGAACTTGAATCTGGCGCAGCGGAATTCCCAATTCTTCTCCGGCGATCTGCGCCAGCACTGTCTCGGAACCCTGGCCCATCTCGACTGTGCCGCAATAGATAGAAAGGCTGCTGTCTTCGTTGAGCTTTACCGCGGCGCACGATATCGACGGCGTGATCGTCGCCTTGATCATGCAGGCCAATCCCTTGCCGCGCTTCAGGCTTCCCTCATTGAGGTTTTGAACCTTTGAACTTTTGAGCCGCTTGTCTTCCCAGCCAATTGATTTAGCGACTCCGTCGAGGCAATCTTTCAACCCAACGCTTCGCAGTGTTTCTTCGGTGACGAATCGATCGCCATCGACATAGCCGTTCTTGAGCCGAAGCTCGAGGGGGTCAATTTTTAGCGCCGCCGCCATGATATCCATTTGCGACTCGACGGCCCATGCCGATTGAGAAACCCCGAAACCACGGAAAGCGCCCGCCGGTGGTTTATTGGTGTAAACGGAATATGAGTCTATTTTCAGGTTGGGAATTCGATATGGGCCGGCCGCTGTGTAGCCTGACTTCTTCGCCACCCGCGGCCCGATTTCGGCATAGGCGCCGGTGTCCAGATGGATCTCACATTCGCGGGCAATCAGGGTGCCGTCATTTTTGACGCCGGTTTTCATCCGAATCACCGCGGCGTGTTTCGTGATCGTGTAGAAGACCTCCTCGCGCGACAGCACCACTCGAACAGGCCGGCGCGCCTTTTGCGCCAGGGCAACCGTAATCGGCTCGACTTTGGGATAAACTTTTCCGCCGTAACCACCGCCGAGATACGGCACGATCACCCGCACCTTTGACACCGGAACTTTAAATATGTTGGCCAACTGAGTGCGTACGACGAATGGATTCTGCGTCGTCGCCCAGACCGTGATGCGCCCCGCCTCCGCTGACGCGATACAGGCGTGAGTTTCCAAAAAGCAGTGTTGCGTCGCCGGTAAGGTGAAGGTGTCTTCGAAAATGCGGTCCGCTTCGGCGAACCCTTTCTCCACCTCGCCGCGGTTGAGCTTGAAGTGGGTACAGATGTTAGTCCCTTCCACCGGCTTGATTTCGGCGAGATCGGCGAAACCGGAACTCGGCAGTTTGATTGAATCGTGCACTAATACAGCGCCGCTTTTTAACGCTTCATGCACATCGAGCACCGCCGGCAATTCTTCATAATCGACTTCAATCAGGCGCAGCGCCTCTTCGGCAGCATCAACGGTCGCCGCGGCGACGGCGGCCACCGGATCACCGACATGGCGAACTTTATCCACAGCCACGATGGTCTGATCTTTGAAGACCGGACCGTAATAAGGTTCGATCCCCTGGTCATGAAGAATATCATCGCGTGTGATAAGGGTGACAACGCCGGGAAGTTTGAGAGCTTTTGAAATGTCGATGCTTTTTATACGGGCGTGAGGCAGCGGGCTGCGCAGTATCTTGCCATGGCACATGCCGGGCATGTGCATGTCCGCCAGATACATCGCCCTGCCCGAGATCTTACTTTCATAATCGAGCCGTCGCGCGGATTTACCGATTTCGCTTGTCTCCATCGAATAAGATCCTTCCATCACTCCTATCTAAGCTCGCACTTTCGATTACCTGGTCGTCAAGAACGCGGCGATTGCAAGGCGCAGCGCAGGATCGCACCGCAGCGTACACGAGCAGAAGTTGAGGATGCGAGCCTAAGGCGGCAACGCCGCAGCGGGCTTATCCGCGGCTCAGGCTTGCCACGTTCTTGACCGCTTGGATAATCTCCTGATAACAGCCGCAGCGGCAAAAGTTGCCGGCCAAATAGTTTCGAATTTGCTCATCGGATGGCCTAGGACATTCCTCCAGCAAGGCTTTCACAGTCAAGATGAACCCCGACGTACAATAGCCGCACTGTAAAGCGCCAAACTCCATAAAAGCTTCTTGGATCGGATCGAGCTTACCATTGCTGCCCAATCCTTCGATGGTCACGACCTCGCAGCCGTCGGCGTCGACAGCCAGAACAGAGCACGCGCTTACCGGTTTGCCGTTGACGAGCAACGTGCAAGCGCCGCACACCTGGATATCGCAGCCGAGTTTGGCTCCGGTCAATCCGAATTGATCGCGCACTAAATCGAGCAGCGTGGTGCGCGCTTCAACTTCGACGCTGCGCTCGACGCCGTTAACATTTATTGAAATCGTCTTGCGATTCATTATGCTTCCGCGCTGTTAAAACCGCTGCGCACGGGAATAGTTTATCTCCACTCGGAACTCACCCCTATCCTAACCTTTCCCGACTAACAGAAACGAATACGGACTTGTCACAAATTCATCCTGGGCTGGTGAATGCTCAGGTCTTTCCTGGCGATTATTCGCTGAGAGCTTTCCTGTAAGCCGCGTCTGCCGCCCGCCTCACCAGCGTCATGACGATCGCTCGTTTGTATTCTTCGGAGCCGCGCAGGTCACCGATCGGACTGCACTCTTGCGACGCCAGAGCGGCCGCCTCCCTGATAAGATCAGCGTTCAATATTTTGCCGATGACAAGGGCCTCGGCCTTTTTTGCCCTAACCGGTGTCGGGCCGACACAGCCGAGCACGATCCGCGCAACTTGAACGGCTTCTTTGTCCAATGTCACTCGTACTGCCACACCGGCTGAAGGTTTGTCGACCGCAGAGCTGCTGGAGAATCGGATGTAGTCGATGCCGGAGCCCGGTGGTGGTGGCGGGAGCACGACTTGTGTGATAATTTCATCTTCCGCCAAACTGGTCGTATAAAAATCGAGGAATAGCTCCTCGATCAGAATCGTGCGCTGCCCCGATGGGCCGGCAACGTTTAACTTACCGTCCAGCGCAATAAAAATTTGTGATAGATCGGTCAGCGGTTCGCCTGAAGCGAGATTACCTCCGACCGTTCCCATATTACGCACACGAATATTTGCGATTTCTCTTTCCGCTTCCGAGAGCACTGGAAGTTTTTCTTTGACGAGTGAGGAAGTTTCAATTTCACGATGCGTCACCAGAGCGCCGATATTCAACCCTTCGGTACTGTCGAACGAGATATTCTTCAGCTCAAGAATCTTTTTGATATTGACTAAGGCTTTGGGCTGATAGAGCCCCTGCTTCATCAGAATCGTGACATGCGCGCCGCCGGCAAAAACTTTGGCTTCGCCGGCATGCTGCTTGAGTAGAGCGCAAGCCTCAGCAATTGACGTCGGTTCGAGATAGTCGAAGTTCTTCACGGTTCACTTCGTTCTCGTTCAAGGTTCCAGGTTCAAGGTTCAAAGATATCCGAATCAGACATTGAACCTTAAACTTTTGAACGTTGAACTCTCTAGATATATTTCACCTTGTCGACGCCGGGGATCTCGACTTTTTCGAAGCGCCAGTGGTCTTTCATCGGCGCAGTGGCGTCGATCCCCAAACCGGCGGTAACGCGCGCCTCGGGACAAGAGGGGTCCAAGGTGGAGCATGCAATGTTTGGGATGATGATGGCGTCTTTGTCGGCCTGAAAACGGGTCGCCATCGCCCAATCTACCTGCATCGGATCAAAGGGATCGATGTCATCGTCGACAACAATCACCTGCTTGAGGCCGATGCCCATTGAAAGAAGCGCTAGAATAACGTTGCGCCCTTCGTTCTCGGCGCGCTTTTTAATCGACACCACCACGTGATGGCGGAATGTCCCGCCGGGCGTCATATTGACACCGAGCACTTCCGGCACGATCTTTTTCACTTCGCGATACACCACCGCGGCGTTGCCGTATTCGATCAGGGTATGATTTTCTGTCACCGGCATGCCGGTAAGCGCCGTCTGCCAGATCGGATTATTGCGCATCGTGATCGCTGTGACTTTGAGAACCGGAGCCTGCTTGGCTTCGCTGTAGCAGCCGGGATACTCACCGTACGGTCCATCGGCGACGCGCTCACCGGGAATGGTCACGCCCTCGATCACGACTTCGGCATAGGCCGGCACCTCGACGTCGATGGCTTCGCACTTCGTCAACTTCACCGGCGCTCCGCGCAACGCTCCGGCAATATGAAACTCGTCTATGCCGAACGGCACTCGAGCCTGCGAGCCGACCACAATGGCGGGATCGACGCCGACAGCGGTGGCAACTTCCAAACCTTTCTTCTTCTCTTCGGCCATCAGAATCATGCGGCCCAAGTGATGGTCGGCCGGCGCCCAAAGCGAGAGCCGGTCCTTGCCGAGCACCAGCATGCGATGAACCGACAAATTGCGTATACCGGTGTCGGGATTCTTGCCGACCTGCACGCCGATGGTGACATACGGACCGCAATCCTTGCTCGCGTGGGTGACGATCGGCAGCTTGGACAAATCGACCTGGTCACCGGTCCACTTGATCTCTTTGCACGGAGCATTCGAAACAATCTCAGGGGGGATGTGCTTGTCTTCCAGAGTCATGTAGCGCTCGAGCATCTGCTCTTGCGGCACGCCGAGTCCGAGGGCCACTAGTTTTCTGGTTGCGAACAGTCCGCCCAACACGCGCCAGCCGGGATAGCCTCTTACGTTTTCAAATAGCAACGCCGGTCCTTCGATGTCGGAAGTCTTGCGCATGCCTGCGGCAATCTCGTATTTGACGCCGACCTCCTCCTTGATGCGCAATAATTGTTTTTGACTTTCGAGATGAGTTAAAAAGCCTCGCAGATCTTCAAACATGGCCTCGTCCTAAAATTAGACGAGATTCCTTCACTGCGTTCAGGATGACACCTCGACGGTTTGTCATCCTGGGGAAGCGAAGAATCTCGTTCGCCGATTTCCATGGATAACGCGTTGGATCCTCACTGTGCTTCTTTTATCAGCGGCACAGGCATCAATTCAACCGCAACAGCGGCAGCACTTCGTCAATAAATCTTCTCACCTGCTCAAGTTGATCCTTGGCGGTAAATCGCAGCACCGGCGTAGTGATGCCCATGTCGATCCATTCTTGAATCAGTCGTGCGCAGTCTTTCGGCGGTCCGTGCGCAAGCCAGACCTTGATCAAGCTTTCCGGCGGATAGGTGGGGCCGTAATAATGATTGAAGTAGTCCTTCGCCTGAGCGTAGGCTGATTGTTTGTCGTCGTTGACGTTGACCATGCCATGAATGGCTACTTCGAAGTTTGATAAGTCTTTGCCGATCTCATTGGCGGTTTCCTCGATGATTCTTAACCGTTTGCCAAGCTCTTGCGCCGTCACTCCCATGGTAATGTAGCCGTCGGCCAGCGCGCCGACTCGGCGCATCGCTCCATCGACGACTTTGTCGCCGACTTGCTCGCGCTCGGGACTCACGGCGATCCAAATCGGCGGCGGCTTCTGCACCGGTTTCGGCACGATGTTGTAGCCTTCGAGCGTGTAATATTTGCCCTTGTGCACGACCTCTTTGTCACTCCAAATTTGACGGAGCAATTGAATGCCCTCTTTCATGCGTCCAACGCGCTCTTCGCGCTTGACACCGAAAGCTCTGAGCTCGCCTTCATGCCCGCCGCCGATACAGACGCCGAGCAACGCTCGTCCCTGAGAGATCTGATCGAGCGACGCCCATTGAATCGCGAGTAAGACCGGATGGCGCACCGGGAAAGACGCCATGCAGATCGTCCCGAGCCGTACTCTATTGGTGTGGGTGGCAACCGCCGCCAGCATCGTGATCGCTTCCAAGCGCGGCTTGTGAATCAAACTATCTCCGAACCACACCGATTCGAAAACTCCGGATTGCTCGGCAGCCTTGGCTGTTCCGATCAGCGCATCCACATCGGTGAGGCCAAACAGCGCGCCACGATTCGGCAGGCTAATGCCCCATTTCACCGGCAGCTTTTGCATCCTTGTTTTTCCCCGTCCACTGTTAGAAGAACGCCTCCGAGCTGTCAAGCAAGGTGCGGCTTAAGTAGTGGTTCATTTTGAATACGCCAGGAGTCTTAAGAAAGATTCCTGGCTCCGCTCGGAATGACAATTAACTAAGCGATTTGTCATCTCGAAAGAAGTGAGAGATCTTTCCAATCTGAATCAGTACGCGGCTTGACAGCTGCGCGCGATTGCGCGCATAGCATAGTGCATCAGCCTGGCGACACCTTGTCCCTAGGCGCAATGTGATCCAAACCCGAGCCGGAGGTGAGTCAAAATGCCCAAAGATTTTCGCAGTTATTTAGATGAGTTGTTGGAAAGGCGGCCCAAAGACGTGGTGGTCGTCGATAAAGAGACCGACCCGCAGTACGAAGCCAGCGCGATCGTCGAGAAGTTCGAACGAAAAAATGAATTTCCACTGGTTTTTTTCAAAAAGATCAAAGGCTCGAAGATCCCCTTGGTGATCAATCTCGGCGCCACTTACGAGCGGTTGGCATTGTCATTGGGTTCGCCTTCGGTGCCGCAGATGGTCAAGGATCTGGCCCATCGCGAGCACAATCCGGTTCCGGTCAAAGAGATTTCAGCCAGAGACGCGCCCTGCAAAGAAGTGATTCTTAAAGGCGACGCTGCCGATCTCGATCTTTTACCGGTCCTCACCCTCAATGAAGGCGACGCCGGCGCCTATGTCAACGCCGCCGCGATGATCTGCAAAGAGCGCGGCACAGGCGCAGTAAACGTCGGCATCTATCGACACCAGAAGCAGGGCAAAAGACAGCTCGGCCTGATGGTCAACCCCGCCAATCACGCTAATTATGTCCGCGCCGAATACGAAGATCATAACGAACCGATGGAAGTCGCTCTCGCCATCGGCCATCATCCGGCATTGAATATGGCCGCGGTCAGCAAGCAAGCCGGCGTCGGCTCGGAATTGGAGATTGCGGGCTCATTTTTGGGCGAACCCTTGGAAGTCGTCAAGGCCGAGACGGTGAACTTAATGGTGCCGGCCCGCGCCGAGATCATTATCGAAGGAATCGTGCCGCCGAAAAAGCGCCACTACGAAGGCCCCTTCGGCGAGTGGCCGCATTACTACTACAAAGAAGGCGAGCAGCCCTACATCGAAGTCACGGCGATCACGATGCGGAAGAATCCGATCTATCAATGCATTCATAGCGCCCACTTCGAGCACAACATCATCGGCGCTGCGCCAAGATTGGGCAGCTTGCTCAAGCGCATTCAAGAAGTCGTGCCGAGCACGACCGGGGTTAACATGCCGATCTCCGGCGCCGCCCGCTCGCATTGTTACATCTCGGTTAAGAAGAGAGCCGAAGGCGAACCGAAACAGGCCGCGCTCGGAGCCCTGGTCACCGATCCAAACATCAAACATGTGATCGTGGTCGACGATGACGTAGATGTGTTCAATGAAACCCAAGTGCTCTGGGCGCTAGCTATGCGCTTTCAAGCGGACCGTGATCTGGTGATCATCCCCAATATCATCGGCTCGCATCTCAATCCGACGGCGTACGGCTTCAACCGGATGGAGAAGGGTCCCATGGAAACCAAATTGATCTTCGACGCGACCAAGCCGCTGCCGCCGTACCATTTTCCCAAGGAAGCACAAGCGCCCGACGAGGTGTTGAATAGAATCGATCTTGCACGCGATACGCGGCCGTACGAGCCGGG
>JAJONK010000602.1 GCA_021323355.1 Deltaproteobacteria bacterium | reverse complement strand
CAGGGGAGGTGGACATTTCAGGTATTCGCCATTTTCCTCTACCTATTCAGAATCGAAACTGAAGTTTGTTCTGCTTGTTTTTCACCTCATCCATTTAAAGGACGCGCACCGATTCAGTGATCTTTGGGCGGAACGGATGAAAGGGTAAATTCGATTTCGCCGGCGCTTTGGTTCTGGTTGCGTTTCTGTCTGGTGATCTCGACCGTGCCGAACCTGGGGCGAGCGGCGTTGATGAGATAGACACTGATTGCGGTTGAATGCCGGTTCTCCAATGTGAGCCTGTGGGGACCGGTCATCGGCAGGCCGAAGATCGCGGAGAATTCCATCTGAAGGGTTCCCGAACCGGTGCGCAGCTCCGCAGGCTCGACGAATTCGGACGCGGTGAGTTTCAACTTTAACTCTCGCCCGTCCATGCGCAGCGTGAGATCGTGCTTCAGCAACTCGCTTCAGCAACTCGGCATAGGCTGCGGCTTCGTTCTTGGAAAGCGCGCCGTCGCTATCGCGGTCGATCTCGGCGATTACCTGTTCGGCGACAGCGATGCCCGGCGTAAGGTTGATTTGCAGCCGGACAGCCCTCGGTTCGATGGCCACAAGCGTCGCTTGCAGATACTGGTCATCCCGATGCGCGAAAACGGCGGGCGGAAACGCGATCAACGCGAACAGCAGCGGCAGATGACAAAGTGTCCGGATCACGGCTTCCATTTTAATCCGTAATCGTTGGTTGGATCGCGGTAAATCGTGTGGATGTGCTTGGTCGCGTCGCCGCCCAAGCGCTGCGGCGCGTATTCGATGATGACCGTCGGCCCTTGGATGCGGAAGTAAGCGACGCTGCCTTTTTCAGTTGGGCCGCTCCACGCGAAGTAAGTTTCGGCGATATTTTTTCTCATCTCGTGCATTTTCGTTTTCGCAACCGCTTCGTGCAGTATGCCGGTCCATTCGCCGGCAAGATCCAGCAGCATTTCCTGCTGCTTCTCGATCAAGGCCGAGCCTTTGACTCCTTCCGGCTGAATCGTCTGGCCGTCGCGGCCGGGTCCGAGCACAAGGTCGCGCATCTGAAAGTCAAGAATGGCCTGCTTGCGTTGCGCAACGCCTTGTCGGTCTCGCGACCGAGCGGGCGCACCGTCTTGCCTTCGAGCTCGTAAATGGCCGGCTGCGCGCCGGTGTGGCTCGGCGCGAGGGTGCGCTGCTCGCCGGCAAGCGTGATGTTGAGACCGAGATGGTGCCCGCCGAACTGAATCATCCACGGCTCGGTGGTGGAAGGCTGGCCGAGAAACGAGAGATAATATTCATCTCGCCCGAACATCGTCTGACCGCCCGAGTTCTTCAATACCTCGTCGGCCTCGACGATCTGCAGAATTTTCGTGTATCCCTGCGGACTCAACGCCGCTGCCAAGACCGCCAGCACGGCCTCGCGCTGCGGCTTTGTCAGGTCGCCCATGCGCAGGCCCTGCCGTTTGAAGATTGCTGCCGGAAGATTTGACCAGCGTTTACGTTGCGCCTCGTCTTTGAAATCAAAGACGACCTTGCCACGCTGCGCATCGTCAAGCGTCGCGAGGAATTTCTTCGTGGCTGCGACGATAGCCGCGGTCGGCGTGCCTGGTGTCGAGTTCGTCTGAGCAAAGCCGTTCAACCCAGCGCCGAATAAGATTATAAAAAGCAGCGCAATCTGTTTGTTCATCGCTAAATCAAACGTAATCCCTAGCACGGGTCAACACGCGCGAAAGGTCTCGATAGCGTTGCCGCGCATTTCAAGCGCATGGGAATCGCCCGCGGATCCAGAAGCGCTCCCCTATGAGAAAAAGGTAATGAAGAGTTCGCCAAGACAGCCTGGCTCAAATTGAGCTGCCCCACTTCCATTTCGAGGCTTAACCGAATCATATCGAACTGCTATAAGAGCAAAATCGAAAGTAGAGCTGTCAAGATTCAAGAGAGTTTGAAGCTCAGATTCAGGCTGTTCAAAAAGGCTCCGATGTCAGGTGCGAAGAGACAAGGATGAAAGCGGAAGGATGAAAACGGAAATTTCTGCTTTCAGCTTTCATCATTCGTCCGTTCTGATGCGGTCGGCCTTTTTCAGCAGGCTATCAAAATTTCGATCTGAATCGTTCTCGAGTAACGTGCCAGGAGCCGCAGCCGGGCTCGCCCGATCAGGTTTTTGCATTCCAGCCCTTCTGCTGATCGCCTGCATGGCGCATTTCGTCGGTTGTTCTCGCCGCTTTCCGGTGACCGAAGTCACGCCGATAAAGGCCGCAAACCCCGCCGAGCTCCAGCGCTATTTACTCTCCCGCAAACCCGATGTAACGGAGTTCAGGTCGCGTGGACCCTTCGCGGTCATCGAGCGCAGGGATCTGGAAATCCCGCTGGTTTCCGGTCTCACGGTGGAAGCGGACCTATACCTGTGTGCAGCGGCGCGCAAGGCTCCGCTGGTGATCGTGTTGCACGGTCTCGACAACTCCAAAGAGGACCACGCCTTCCAAGCGATGCACTTGGCCTCCTGGGGCATGCACGGCCTTGCCATTGATTTGCCCAACAGCGGCCCGTGGAGCGCCAACGGCAGAACTCTTGCCAAGCTGGTCGAAACCATTCAGCGGACGCCTCAGCTCGTCGATGAGCATATAGACCCGGACAAGATAATCCTTGTGGGCCACTCATTCGGCGCGACCGCTGTTGCCACTGCGTTGGGAGAAGGCGCCCCGGCTCGGGGAGGCGTCCTTCTCGATCCCGCCGGCATTGGCCGGCAATTGCGGCAATTCCTGAGCCGAATCAAAGTTCCGGTGATGCTGATCGGCGCCGACGAGGACATCTGGCCCACCCGCAACCGCGGGCAATTTTTCCGGTTCATTCCGGGCGCCGTAGGCGAGATTTCCATACGGGACACGGTCCACGAAGATGCACAGTATCCCAACGAGTACACGCTGCGCGCTTTCGAGGACAAATCCGATGATACGGAGGAAGCGCAGATCGCATTCGTTAGCGCACTAACCGCCTCAGCCTTCGGTCTTGCGGCCACTGGCAGCATCGACTATGCCTGGAACAGCTTTGAGGACGCTCTTAAGAACGGGATTTTTTTCAACGGGAGGAGAAAGTAAACATCATGTTTTCAGTCAAAATATCAGCGAAAGGATGGAAGAGCGCGGCAACGGG
>JAJONK010000107.1 GCA_021323355.1 Deltaproteobacteria bacterium | reverse complement strand
GATGTCATACTCGCAGAGGCCGTACGGATGCTCGGTTCCCGCCATGAAGAAAAATAGCGGATCGCCGCCAATAACCAACGCCAATGGCATCTTCTGACCACGCTTGAAATATTTCTCGCGATGCATGTAGCCATGCTTGCCTGGCACCATCAGCAAGCTGACGGTTTTTGCGTCCTGGATCATCGCACGGTAGCAACCGACGTTAACCCACTTCTCGTCCGGGTCCATGGTCACTGAGTAACAACCTGTGCCGATATACCGGCCGCCGTCATTCACATGCCACACCGGGGTAGGGAACTTCATGATATCGACATCGCCGCCCTTGACGACGTTTTCGAAAATCGGCCCATCCTTTACAAAGACAGGCGGCATATGATTGGGAGTTTTCTGAAAATGATCGAAATAGGCTTGGCTCAATTCCTGTTTGGACAATCCCTGGGGAAAGCCGAAGGTCATGGCGCGACGTTTGCCGGCAAAAGCGTTGATCAAGATGCGGAACCCTTTGGGACAGCCGGGCACCTCGTCGAAAACCACTGCAGGTCCATCGTCGGGAGGAACAACAACGTCCGTGGCCAAGCCGATGTCCTTCTGCCAGGACGCGCCCAGAACGGTTTTCAACTCACCCAGCTTTTCAGCTTCGCGCATCCATTCGCGCAGGTCGGTGAACGCTATATGCGGCTGAATCTTTGAGCTGTCGAACATAGTCGCTCCTTGCAAAGGTTTGAATCACGCTCAATCTAACATAGTTGTCGTAGCTAAGGGAACGGCTCTGGCAGGGAGAAAATACCAACGATTCGCAATGTCCTGGTCCTATTAAAGGAATCGCGGCATGCGGTTCTTCACCATTCGAACTTTGATGACTTTCTTCCTGACGTTCGATCACGAACAAACGCGCTGCTTTTGAGTATTATTGAAGACTTACCGGGCACACGTGGAGCAAGAAACTAGTGCCGGTCCAGCCAATTCCTGATGATCCTGTTAGTCTCCTCCGGCTTGTGCCAGAAAAAACCGTGGCCGCAGCCCTCCACCACTGCGAATTCGGCGTTGCGAATGTTATCGCGCAGATGTTCCGAGGTGATGACATGGTTGCCGGTGTCGGCATCGGCTTTATCTTCGCCGCCCACCAGAACCAGAGTCGGCGTGGTAATCTTGTTCAGTAACTCACCGGTCTCATGCTGGTTGCGGGCGATGACATGACGTAAATAGGGATCGAGCTGGGGCCGATTGTCCCAGAAACTTTTAAACAATGTTTCTAATACTTCCGGATGCGCTTTCACGAACTCCGGCGGAAAGAAAAAACGGCTCTTGAAATGGCTCAACATGTGTTCCTTATAGCCCTTCTCGATCATGCTCTTCAGACTATCGACCGTCAGCCAGCGCGGGTACTCGGGATTGCCCATCGAACCTGCGCCGGACGCCGCTTGAATCATGCTGCGCACCTTGCGCGGATAATCGATGGCAAGCCACTGGCATACTCGCCCGCCCATCGAGTGACCGATGATATGAGCCGGCTCATTGATGCCAAGCGCTTCGAGCAAGTTAGCCGCATCTTGAGCAAACTGCCGCGTCGAGTAATATCCCGCAGGCGCATCCGACTTTCCCACTCCACGATGGTCATAGACGATTACCTGATAACGATCTATGAACGCCGGCACTTGCTTAAGCTTCCACGGCTCACCCGGCCAACCCGTTCCGGAGACGAAAAGGAACGGCACTCCGCGGCCGAAGCTTTCATAATATAAACGAACCTCACCTGCTTGGGCGTACGGCATCTAGGATCTCCATTGCATACAAGATGTTCTTTGGATTATCCGAATGTTTTCGATGGTTCAACGGTTTATGACAAACTCGATAAATCAACCCGTTCGGACGGCGGCTATTCTGCGCCTGCCGGTCGGTTTTGCACATCTATAGGATCGGCTGGAGTCTAGTGGTCGATATTGCTTTGAGCCTAGCGCACATCTTAGGGTGCGAGCCCCTCTTGACCAGGCAGCTCAGGTTGATGTGACCGACCCCGATCAGCTAATCTCCGGCAGAATAGCGAATTGACTGAAATACACGTTCAGAGGCTTATGATATGCAAAGAAAAGAGGACATGTGAAATGAAGACCTTGAGTGTCGTGATTGCATTAATGCTGAGCTTCGCTGAGTTGGCGGTTGCCCAAGATTCGTTCTTCAAAGGCAAAACCGTTCGCATCGTGGTGCCGTTCGCGGCCGGGGGCGGCTACGATATCTATTCCCGGATTATGGGCCGGCACATGAGTAAATACATTCCCGGCAACCCGGTTTTCGTGGTTGAAAACATGACCGGCGCCGGCGGCCTGATCGGCATAAATCACGTCTATAAAGCCGCCAAACCGGACGGCCTCACCATCGGCACGCCGATTGGCACTATGTTTGTCGATCAACTCATCGGCAAACCCGGCATAGAATTCGATGGCCGCAAGTTCGAGTATATCGGCGCGCCGGCGCAGGACACGCAGCTGCTGATCGTGCACAAGCGCACCGGCATTAACAGCGTCGACCAATGGTTATCACACCCAACGCCGGTGAAATTCGGCAGCACCGGTCCGGGATCAGCGAACGAATCGATTCCGAAGATTGTCAAAGAGGCGCTAAACCTGCCGCTACAAGTTGTTTCCGGCTATAAAGGCAGCTCGGTCATCCGTCTGGCATTTACCGGAGGCGAGGTCGACGGCGTCGCGAACGCCTGGGAATCAATGGTTTCGACCTGGCCCCAAGAGCTTGAGAGCGGCGATGCAGTCATCTTGTTGCAGGCCTCCGGAAAACGCCATCCGGATTTAGCCAAAGTTCCATTGGTTATGGATTATGCAAAAACGGAGATGGCTAAAAAGCTGGTGCGCGGCGTCATCAATAATTTCGGCGCAACCGCACGACCCTATGTAGTGACGCCGGGCACACCGAAAGCGCGCGTGGAAGTACTGCGCAAAGCTTTCATGGATACCATGAAAGATCCGGAGTTTAGGGCTGAGCTTAAAAAAGCGAAATTGGATCTGAATCCGCTCGACGGAGCAACCTTGGAGAACAACATTAAAGAGCTGTTCGCATTAGATCAGGCACTGATCCCGAAGTTGACAGAGATCCTGAAATAAGAAAGGATCGACGTCGGATTTGCATCATTGGAGTCATAGTAGAAGGAGCCAACCATGATTGTCGATGCTGATGCCCATGTGGTCGAGACCGAACACACCTGGGATTATCTCGATGCTTCCGAAAAGAAATTCCGGCCTCAGCTGTTTCAATCGGCCGACAATCCCAATGCGCAGTATTGGTTCGTCGAGGGCAAATCGATTGGCTTTCGCCCCCCGACCTTGACCGAACAAGAGCTGATCGCGCTTTCCAAGTCTACCGGCCGCGAACTAAAAACAGCCCCGGAGGCCCGTGAGCTCCGCGATGTCGAGCTGCGCTTGAACCACATGGACAAGCTGGGCATCGATGTTCAGATCCTGTTCAACACCATGTGGATTGCCCGCGTTGCCGACAAGGCTGAAGCAGAGATTGCACTTTGCAAATCCTGGAATCATTGGATGGCCGATGTCTGGAAGCAAGGTAAAAACCGTCTGCGCTGGTCGTGCGTCGTCCCGGCAATGACCATTAACGAGGCGATCCAGCAGATGCGCTTTGCTAAAGAGAACGGCGCGGTTGCGGTGAGCCTGCGCCCTTTCGAAGACGATAGGCACCTCGTCGATCCCTACTTCTATCCGATCTACGAGGAAGCGACCCGTTTGAATTTTGCGGTCGCGGTTCACATCGCCAATGGGAGCCCGCAGCTCCTGGACCAGTTTAAACCGCGTTATGACAGAATGGGCGGCTTCGCGCAATTTCGTATCCCTACGGTAATCACCTGTTTGTCTTTGATGATGAGCGAACTGCCGCAGCAATTTCCGAAACTGCGCTGGGCTTTCGTCGAAGCCTCGGCTCAATGGGTGCCGTGGGTTGTCAAGGAAGCGATCCGTCGGACCGGCACCAAAGGATTTCCCGGCCTGCCTTTCAAGGAATTTCGGATCTACGTCACCACAGAAACAAATGATGATTTCGATTTCGTGCTGCGCTACGCCGGCGAAGACAACCTCGTCATAGGCACCGATTACGGCCATACCGATGCGTCGAGCGAAGTGGACGCCCTCGATGTTTTCCGGGCAAATGATTCACTGCCGGAGACGATCAAGAAGAAGATCCTAGACGATAATCCGCGCGCGCTATACACGTTGTAGATCTTTCGAAGGTCCGCAGCGGCCATCGCGATTAACCACACCGATCGATGCCCAAGGATCTACGCAGCTTTATCGCTGAATTAGACGCTACTTCACCCGAAGATGTAGCGCGGGTTACCAAACCGGTCTCGCCGCGCTATGAGATGTCCGCGATTCTCACCCATCTGGAAAAGCGCAAACGCTTTCCACTGCTGTTTTTTAAAAATTCAAATAATGGACAGGCGCCGGTTGTGATCAACGCTCAGGCTAGCCGCCGGCTCATGTCCATCGCCTTAGAATGTAAGCCGGAAAACTTAGCGCGCGCATTTAGCGAGCGACAATCGAAACCTTTAGCGCCGGTGGAGATGATCAACGCGCCGGTGCACGAAATCTCCAGAACCGGCGATGAAATCGATTTAAACGAAGTGCCGCTGCTGACCCACTATGACGTCAATGTCGCTCCTTACATCACCGCCGGTATCGTCGTGGCAGTCGATCCGGATACGGGAGTGCGCAATACGAGCTATAACCGGCTAATGATGGCAGGCAAACGCGAGCTGAGAATCTTCATGGCCGTCGGCAGGCATCTGTGGACGCTGCACAACAAGCTTGAGCGCCGTAACCAACCGCTGCCCATCGCCATCATCATTGGTGTTCACCCTCTTTTTTCTCTGGGAGCTCAAGCGCTCACGCCAGCGGATGAAGACGAGTACGCCGTCATCGGCGGCATGATGAACGAACCGCTTCGTCTCGTACGAGCGAAAACGGTTCCGATCCTCGTGCCCGCGGATGCTGAGATGATTATAGAAGGCCAGATCATGCCGAATCTGCGTCGTCTCGAGGGCCCATTTGGCGAGTTTACCGGTCATGCCGTGCCGCAGGACCAACGGCAAGTCATTGAAGTCACCGCTATTACCCACCGCGAGAATTACATTTTTCAGGACATTCATGCCGGGTATACCGAGCATAAATTGATGGGCGCGGTGCCGCGCGAAGCGGCTCTGTTGAAAGCGGTTCGCCTGACGGTTCCTACAGTCACGAATGTGTGCATGCCGGTGTCGGGTAATTGCCGCTTTCACGCGTACATCTCGATCTCTAAACGAACGCCGGGTCAAGCCAAAAACGCCATATGCGCGGCCTTTGCCGCCGATATGCTGCTTAAACACGTAGTGGTGGTCGATGACGACATCGACGTCTTCGATGAGGAACGGGTTCTGTGGGCAATCTCCAATCGCTTTCAGGCGGATCGCGGGCTGGTGGTCATTGCAAATGCCCAGGGGAGCGAACTTGATCCCTCCGCTAGCCCCGGAGGTGTTAACGCCAAAATGGGTCTGGACGCAACCAAACCGCTTACTGGATTTCCGCCGGAACTCAGAGTGCCCGAAAAAGTTTTAGAAAAGATCAGCCTCGACGACTTCCTTCCTGATTTCGCAAAATGATGACTCCGCGGTTGCTCTATAGCTCATGAACTAACCCCGGTTCGGCTGGGGTCAGAATTTTAATTTTCCGCCCGGCTATCCGTATGCCTTCTACCCCTCGCAGACGCTAGCATTTGACAGGGCGATTCATCATCGGCTAACCTTGCACATCTTCGATCCTTTCTTTGAATGATCAGTCAAGCTACCTCAGTCGAATGGCCAGCATAGAGCAGGACAAACTCCGCCTCCTCAGGGGCGCAGTCCAAGACAACGTTGACCTGCTGCGCGGAATCCGAACCCATACTCGGAGCCGGCATCGAAAAATCGAAGGACCCTGGATATGGAGTCCGTTTTTACTAGCCGTTCTCGCAATTCTCTGGCAGGCTTCGCCGGTCATCTCGACCAGGCCCGCGGCTACACCACAGGATTCCACAGCGGACGTCAAACAGGTTCAAGCGATGGCGCAATTCGCTGCGCCGGAAGTTCAAACACCGGCACTCACGCCGCATCCGCTCGATCGCGCGGTTATTCCGCTCGGCATCAACAGAATCGTCATCGATGCCGGTCACGGCGGCAAGCAGCCGGGGGCGATATCCGAATCCGGTGTCTCCGAGAAGGACATCACCTTGGACATTGCGCTCCGTGTGCACCGCCTCCTTGACAAGGCGCCATTCGAAGTGTTGATGACGCGGCAAGATGACCGAACTATGACGCTGGAGAAAAGAGTCGCGTTCGCTAACTCGAACCGAGCGGATCTTTTTATTTCAATCCATATCAACTGGACCGAACCGCGCGAGATTCGTCCGTTGGAAACCTACTTCGTCGGGCCCAGTGACGACCCGGCAACGATTAAATTGGCGAGCATGGAAAACCAGGAATCCGGCTATTCATTATCGGAGTACCGACGGGTGTTGGAAAAAATCTATATCGATACGCGGCGCGATGAATCTCGCAGTCTGGCCAAGAACATCCATGCAGAATTGTACCAAGCCCTCAAAGCAGTGAATCCGACGCTGGACAATCGGGGTGTTAGAACGGCGCCTTTTTTAGTTCTCGTCGGCACGGAAATGCCGGCTATACTCCTCGAAGTTTCGACCCTGTCAAACGAAGAAGAAGTAGAGTTGTTGATAGACCCCGATTACCGGGAAAAAATCGCGCTGGCGGTATCCAGAGGAATTGGCAGCTACGCGAGCAATCTTAATAGGTCAGCTGAGAAAGGTAGCTAAATGTCAATGGAAGAAACAAATGATACACTTTGCGTCGGAATCGACCTCGGCACCTCGCGGAGCTCCATTTCGGCATCCAATGGCGAGCGCCACGTAATCGACAGTTATGTCGGTTGGCCGCTCGATATGGTCGCGCGCAAGCTGATCCAAAAACCGATTCTTGTCGGTCGTGAAGCATTGGATAGTCGTTCGATGCTGGATCTTCGCCGCCCTATGGAGCGCGGCTTGATCAAGGATGGATCAAAAAAAGACGAAGAAGCCGTCCAGGAGATCCTCCGGCATTTGATCACGCAGACCGGCTTGAAACAGAAAAATAAGACACGTTCGAAGGTTCGCGCCGTGGTCGGCGTGCCGGCGGAGGCTTTCAGGAATAGCAAACAGCGCTTGCGCAGCGCCATGGAGGGGGTAGCCGACAGCGTCATGTTGGTGTCCGAACCCTTCGCTGTAGCTTACGGATTGGAGGCTTTACTGCATGCCCTTATTATCGATATCGGCGCGGGAACGGCTGACTTTTGCGTGATGCAAGGACGTTATCCGACCGAGGAAGACCAAAGAACCTTACCCAATGCCGGCGACTCGATTGACGAACAACTGCTCATCCCGAAGCGCAAACTTCGATTCATATGATTCGTGAATGGAAGGAGAAATGGAGCTTTGTCGGTGAGGCGAAACAACCGGTTTCAGTTTCTGTTCCGGTCAAGGGGAAGGCCACCGATTTGGATATCACCGCGGAGATGCGCGCCGCCTGCGAAAGCATCTTAGCGCCCGTTTGTGAAACCATGTTGGACCTGCTCACCAGAGTCGAGCCCGAATACCAAGCGAAGGTTCGCAATAACGTTATTCTCGCCGGCGGCACTTCGCTCATCGTTGGACTGAGCCAGGCAATTGAGAAGGCGCTGGCCGAGCTCGGTGGCGGCCACGCCACGGTTGTTAAGGATCCGGTTTTCGCGGGTTCCGATGGCGGCCTGGCGATCGCCCAGGATGCATCGAGCTCGGATTGGGAAAAGTTGTCACTTTAGATAACCCCACCGCTCCGATGCCGGCCTCTTGAATGCATCACTTGCCGATAAACGCCTGATGGAATGTCAGTGATGACTGCTCTTTAGGTTCTTCTCGAACCTTCGACGTTTTCTAGGCTTCAAGCAAACCGACGGCGCGACAGCGAAAAAGCTAATCGCGAATTGCCAGCGCGCCGCCGTCGACAGGCAGGTCGATGGCGTAGATGAACTCGGACTCATCTGAGGCAAGAAATACTACGGCTTTGGCAATATCCATCGGCACTCCGCGCCGGCCAGCCAAGTTTTTGACGAAGCGATTTTCCGGAACTTCTTCCTGACCAACAGGCGAGCCGATTCGATTCGGCGATACCGAATTTACACGAATGCCTTCCGGCGCCAATTGCACCGCGATCGATCGGGTGAGATTAAGCACACCCGCTTTGGCGGTGGTGTAGGCCGTCGCTTCCTTACGTCCCCAATGGCCTGAGGTCGAAGCGATGTTGATGATCTTGCCTTTGCGCTTGTGATCGATCATCACCTTGGCAGCCGATCGCGTACAGTACCACACGCTCCTGAGGCACACGTTCATGACACGGTCCCACTCTTCTTCGGTAATATCGAACAAGGTCTTGTGATCGGTCCAAGCGGCGTTGTTGACCAAGATGTCGATAGCGCCAAATTGCTTCACTACCGTCTGAACCATTTGATCTACCGAATCAGCCGATGCGACATCGCATACGACCGAGATAGCCGACCCTGGCTTGGTCGCGTTGATTTCACCAGCCACACGGCTGCCTCTTCCCTGATCGAGATCGACTACCGCCACTTTGGCGCCTTCATGAGCAAAAAGCTTGGAGACGTCTTCACCGATATTGCGCCCTGCGCCGGTAACCACCGCGACTTGATTCTGCAGTCTCATCGTTTCCTCCATCATCAATTTTTCTGCTGAATAACAGAACCTAGATTAAAGGTCCAGCTACCGGGAGGGACTACCGACTAAAGAAGAGCTAAGGGAGGGCGATCTGGGTTAAAGACTGACTTTCTCGACGTACAGATCTTTCAAAAACTTGCTATTTTTGAGCTCCTCAAGGAAGCGCGGTTCGATGACGTCGTTCGGCTTTATCGATCCAGTACGCTTATCGACAACGGCACCGACATCAACCAGCGCTTGAAGCGACTCGGAATTGAGCTCCGGGAGCGGCCGAAGCTGGGAAGAGAAACTATCGTACATCGCCTGAACAGAGCCCGCCTGGGTATCCGGAAAATACTTTTTGATGATTGCCAGGCTCTCCTCACGACGGGTCACCAGGTGATTAATCGCCGCGGCATAGCCCTTCATAAAGCGCCGGATCGTTTCCTCGTCTTTCTTGATGAAGGAGCGGGTCGTTACGAGCAAATCTGTCACCACAGGCACGGCCTTTACTTCAAGGGTCTTGATGCCTAACTTTTTCGCTTCTGCGGCAAGTTCTTCGCTCAACGGCGCGCCTTGCACAAGGTTCTTGGAAATTGCCAAAGCGCGCGCAGGCGCGAGCCCGGCGGCGACGATTTCAACATCTCTTACCGGGTCCAGCCCGGCGCGCCTAAGAATGACCCGTGCAATCAGATCCGATCTCGAACCCAGCGCAGAAACAGCAACCTTCTTACCCTTCAAATCCTTAACGGAACCGATGGATGACGCGACTCCCATCCCATAGTGGTCCAGTCTCACGTGAGAGCCGATTACGGTAATATCGGCGCCGTTAGCCATCGGTTGAAGAATCGCCAATGGACTGCCGGAGCCTATCAGAAGGTCAACCCCCAGGAGCGCCTGTATTCCGGCAGACATGTTGTCCCTGATTGGAATCTCCTCGACCTCGATATCATATTTTTTGAAGAGCCCGGCATCCACCCCGACATAAGCAACGGCAGTCCCCAATTCCCACCCGGCATAGGCAAGGCGTATTTTCTTCGCGCCATCAGCGGCAAAAGCAAGGCCCGCCAGAGTAGTGACAGACCAAAAGACCACAACGAAACCCAACGCTCGTAAATTGAAAGACTTTCGCTTGCTCATGTTTTGACTATAGCTCACCGCTCCAGCGCTTCCAAGTGGAACGTAACGGGACCGCGCGTTCGGCTCTCCAAGCGATTGATGCCTCGGTTTCATGTTGATATCTTCAGCGTAAGCCCATAGCGGGTCTTGGAGGCGCCAATGAGATTTCTCCACACGATGATTCGAGTTGATAATTTAGATGAATCCCTAAGGTTCTACTGTGATGTCTTAGGTATGAAGCTGATTCGACAAAGAGATTACCCGTCCGGCAAGTTCACCCTCGCTTTCGTGGGATTCGGTGATGAGGCACAAAACACGGTCATCGAATTGACATACAACTGGGAGACTCATCAGTATGACCTCGGTAATGCCTTCGGACATCTGGCGCTGGGAGTGGAAGACATTTATAAAACCTGCGATGACCTACGGAGAAAAGGCGCAAAAATTGTTCGCGAACCTGGTCCGATGAAGCATGGCGGAACGGAGATCGCGTTCATCGAAGATCCCAATGGATATAAAATCGAGCTGATTGACCTCAGCCGGCGCGGGCAAGCCTAACCGACCGATGCGCTAAGCAAAGTGCGAGTCGGAGAGCTAGATTAGTGCGGCGAGCAAGATTGCAACCGCGTTAGATTTAATTTACGATCATGTGATTTTCACTCCAGTTAAAACCCCCGCTACATCTAGGAGGATTGATGTCATGGCTACGATGATTACTAATGAGTGTATCAACTGCGGCGCATGCGAGCCGGAGTGCCCCAACAACGCGATTTCACAGGGTGAAACCATCTTTGTCATCGATCCTCAGCTTTGCACCGAATGCGTCGGCTTCCATGATTTCGAAGCTTGCGCCGCGGTTTGCCCGGTTGATTGCTGTGTAACCGACCCGAATAACATCGAAACGGAAGAAGCGCTGATCGCACGAGCTCGCGCGCTTCATCCTGAGACCGACATTGGCGACAACTTCGAATCCCGCTTCCGCAAAGGCCAAGGGAAATCAGCCGCTCCAACTGCACAGAAACCAGCGCCGGCGGCAGCTTCGGCGGACTCAAGCGTCGCTGTAGCACCGCTT
>JAJONK010000106.1 GCA_021323355.1 Deltaproteobacteria bacterium | reverse complement strand
AATGGTGCTCGGCAACACGTCCTTGATTCGCTTCATGGCTGCATGAAAGCGATTAAGCTGCGCGGCGCCCCCCGCGGCGGCAATCATGTTGCCAAAAAAAACAACATCGGGGCGGCTTTGTTTAATTTTATCGAGCATGCCTTCGTCATCGAGTGCGAGCGCGCGGCAATCAAGCACCTCCACCTCAGCGGCATTCTGTTCTCTGATGAAGGCCGCAAGCTGGGCGTGCAGTGAATTGACAGCCACGTGGCGCTCACCCCAGGGGGCCCAATTTCCCATAGGCGGCGTAACAAAAAGAATTTTCATGTGTCTCCCTAATAGCGGAAGGACAATCGATGGTTCAGACCAAAATATTTAAGACCTAAACGATTGTCAAGATTCGCAGGATTCCAGCTTACGATGACCTCCATCGGCGCAGTAAAAAATACGTTGGCCTGACCAACAGCTTAGTATTGACAAGAACTAACCCTTTTGTTAGACGTTCGCGTTGCTGGCCCAGAGTGACTTTATAAACCACTAGGAGGAAAGATATGGCTGATCAAGCCGCAGAAGAGCAACTTTTAGACGTTAGCGTCGCAGAGGCATCTGCCGCCTACAAATTCTATCTCAATAACGAAAAGAAGATTTTAGGCACCTCAGCGGTCATCGTATTTCTAACCGCCTGGGAGTTGGTGGGAAACACTCTTGGCCTTATCAATCCGATGTTTATGAGCGCGCCGTCACTTGTCTTCAAGGCAGCCGTTGGGCTGTTTTCTTCAGGTGAGATTTATAACGACTTATATGTCAGCGGCCTCGAGTTCGGCTGGGGCTATTTGCTCTCTGTGGTGGTCGGGGTTCCATTTGGCATCGCGTGCGGTTGGTACAAAAGATTCGCGTACATTTTTGACCCTTTTATAAACGCTATGAATGCCACCCCCCGTGTCGCACTCTTACCTCTGGTCATCATCTGGCTTGGGATCGGCATCTTGTCCAAAGTCGGAATCATCTTTCTTGGCGCCGTCTTTCCAATCTTGATCAATGCACGTGACGGCGTAAAAACCACCCCATACAATCTCTTGACCGCCGCAAGGAGCTTCGGTGCTTCAGAATGGCAGATCTTCAAGAGCGTCGTGCTACCCTCCACTCTGCCCTTTATTCTCACGGGCTTGAGACTTGGGGTGGGCCGAGCGCTAATCGGCGTCATGGTTGGCGAGCTTTATGCTGCCACGGCCGGCATCGGCTTTATGATTACGGTGGCGGGTGCCACGTTTCAAACCGACAAGGTATTCGTTGGCGTACTCATCTTCGCGATCTCGGGAATGATTGCAATGGAGCTTTTGACCCGACTCGAATCCCGGTTTGATAAGTGGCGTCCCAAGGTTGGAGCTGTCGCTTAAAGCAGTTCATCGCGTACCCTCAAAAGGTGGCTCTCGAATGTCGGGAGCCACCTTTTCCATCCGGCATTTCGTTCCGTAAATCGATCATAGATCTCAGCATCGTTTCTTTGATGTTATTCCTGCGGAACTTCTTTTCTAACCTGCATCTCCCAAATCCTAGCTGAACAAAGGCAATCTGATGAAGGGACTGGGTGGGATATTTTTATTTGTAATCTTTTTGGTGCTGATTTCGGTACGCCAACTCATTTCGGTTTATGTCGATTGGCTCTGGTTTCAGGAAGTGGGATACACGCAGGTTTTTACCACCAGTCTCATCTTTAAAACTCTCCTGGCTCTGCTCGGCGGCGGTTTTTTTGCGCTCCTGATTTACGCTAATGCCAGGATAGCGGCTCGGGCCGTAAGAGGGATCCGGTTTCTAGATCAAGAGAATTTTATCGAGCTCCCCAGCCTGGAGCTCATCGATCCATTGGTTCAGCGATTGCTCCTGCCTGCAGCACTAGTGCTGGGGCTTTTTGCCGCGCCCCAGGCGGCCAGCCATTGGGAATCATTCTTACTGCTACTTTATCCGACATCCTTCGGCCTCGAGGACCCTTTATATAATCGAGATCTTGGCTTTTTCGTGTTTCAGTTGCCCGCGCTGCGCACGCTCTACAATTGGCTGATGACGGCTTTGGCGCTTTCTCTGGCATTGACCGCGGTCGTTTATGTACTTTATCGAGGCCTGCAGTATAGTCCGCGCGGCATTTTTCTCGCGCCGCGGGCCAGATTCCACCTGTTGATTCTGATTGCAGCTTTATTAGCTGTTAAAGCAGCGGGCTATGTCTTGGATTCATACGATCTGCTCTATGCTTCCGGCGGTGCGGCGTTTGGTGCCGGTTACACCGATGTTTATGTGAGCCTGCCGGCGCTCAGAATTTTGACTGTCGCTGCATTGATCGCGGCTGCACTCGCAGCTGCTCAAATTACTCGCCCAGGGTTTGGCTACCTGCTAGTTGGCATAGCTGGATTGGTTCTGGTCCATGTGATTGGACTTACCGCGGCGCCTGCGATGGTTCAGCGCTTTCGTGTCGTTCCGAACGAGGTGGATTCGGAACGTCCATTTATCGAGCACAATATTAAGTTTACCCGAACCGCCTATGGACTCGATAAAATCGAGAACGAGGATTTTCCGGCTGACGAAACCCTGACTGCCGCCGACCTCAAACGCAATGACGCGACGATCAAAAACATTCGATTATGGGAACATCAGCCGCTACTGGCGACCTACGCTCAATTGCAGGAGATACGAACCTATTACAAGTTCGTCGATGTCGACAATGACCGCTACAACATCGATGGCACTTATCGTCAGGTCATGCTTTCTGCCCGTGAAATTTCTCACCAACATCTGCCAAGCCGCATCTGGATTAACGAACATTTGACCTACACGCATGGCTATGGCGTTGTCTTTGGTCCGGTGAATCAAGTCACGCCGGAAGGGCTCCCTGAATTTTTTATCAAAGACATACCGCCGGTCTCATCAAATGACAGCATCAAGGTAACTCGGCCGGAAATTTATTACGGCGAGCTCGCCAATGACTACGTGTTCGTCAAGACCGGCGCACGGGAGCTGGATTATCCGTCGGGCGACCAGAACATTTACACTCAGTACGGCGGCAGTGGTGGAATATCCATCGGCTCCTTCTGGCGCAAGCTTATCTTTTCGGCGCATTTCGCGACTTTACGGATCGCGCTCTCGGAGGATGTCGTCCAGGAGAGCCGAATTCTTTATCAGCGGCAGATTCAAGAGCGAGTGAAAAAAGTCGCGCCGTTCGTCACATTTGATCGCGACGCTTACATGGTCATTGCACAAGGCGGCAGGCTGTTTTGGATGATCGACGGCTATACCACATCCGATCGATTTCCGTACTCGGCGCCAATGGCCCGGCGAGGCACGAATTATATCCGCAATTCCGTCAAAGCGGTGGTCGACGCCTACAATGGAACGGTTGATTTTTACATGAGTGATCCAGAGGATCCGATCGTTCAATCCTATCAGAAGATTTTCCCGCAGCTTTTCAAGCCGCTCGAAAAAATGCCTGAGGATCTGCGCGCGCACATACGATATCCCGAGGATCTTTTCGCGATCCAAGCCCAAATGTACGCAACCTATCACATGCGCGATCCGCAGGTTTTTTACAACAAAGAGGATTTGTTAAGCATCCCGCGACAGACCGTAAGTGGCACCGAGCGCGAAATGGCGCCGTACTATACCATTATGCGCCTACCGGGCGAGATCAAAGAGGAGTTCGTTCTGCTCTTGCCCTTCACGCCAAACAAGCGAGACAATATGCGAGCATGGCTGGCGGCGCGCAGCGATCCACCGCATTACGGGAAACTCACGGCGCTGGATTTCCCCAAGGCGAAACTGGTTTATGGTCCAAAGCAGATTGACGCGCGTATCGAGCAGGACGCCTTTATCTCACAACAATTAAGTCTCTGGGGACAGAGAGGACAGGTAATCCGGGGAAGTCTACTCGCCATACCTATAGAGAAGTCCCTGCTCTATGTCCAGCCTCTATTCCTCGCCGCAGAAAAAGGCTCTTTACCGGAGCTCAAGCGAGTTATCGTCGCCTTCGGCAACCAAATCGCGATGGAAGAGACGCTCGATCAATCTCTACAACGCGTGTTTGGCGGAAAGGAAAGTACCGAGTCGACGCCGATGCCGGCGAGCGTTAGAGAAACACTAGCGGAGGGTAGCCAGGCCGAGCGCGCCCTGGAGCATTTCTCCCGTTCTCAGGAATTTTTGCGCCAGGGAAATTGGGCCGGATACGGTGAGGAGCAAAAGAGGCTTGAGGCTCTGTTACGTGAGATGCAGCAACGCCGGTAATAAGGCGAACACCGTATTTAGCAATTTTGAGAACGGAGTTGGCAGAGTGGAATCCTCCCCCAGCGCATCATCATCTAGATATGGCTCTATCAGGTATCACTCCATTTAGATTTGCTGCATCGAAATACTCGCGAACTATTGCTGCCACAACTCACCCGTCCTTTGCCTTTGGAAGCCGGCGCCCTCGACCTCGTTTATTTTGAATTTTGTTGTTATAAAGCCGCGATGACGGGGCAACACCGACAGCTCGCGATAAGGGGTTTGATTTTTATTGTTCTGATCGGCCTGTTGTTTCTCTTTAGCCGCTATATACCGCAACCGTTTTCCGCTTTGGTTCCGCTTGGTGAAGAGATTGATGACTTCGAAGGGATCTATTCCAGCAGCGACAAGTTAGGTAACTTTCTTCGTTCACTCGGCCCGTATTCCCCGGCGGTATTTGTTCTCTTCCAGGTCTCGCAAGTCATTGCTGCACCGTTTCCAGGCGAGTTGACCGGAGTGGCAGGCGGTTATGTTTATGGCGAGACTCTGGGTTTCATTTTATCGACTATCGGCCTTACACTGGGTTCATGGGTCGCTTTTGAGTTGGCAAGCATTTTAGGGAGACCGTTTGTCGAACGCTTTGTCAAACAAGATGTTTTGCACCGGTTCGACTTCTTAACGACCAATACCGGGGCGGCGATCTGCTTCCTATTATTCTTGTTTCCGGGTTTTCCGAAGGACTATCTCTGCTATGTGCTTGGCCTTAGCCGAATGAAGCTGGCGACTTTTTTGTTTGTGACGATCGTTGGAAGAATCCCCGGGACTTACTTTTTGACCATGCAAGGCGCCAGCATTCGAAATCAGGAGTACTATACGGCGATCATTTTCGCCGTGGTTTCCGCGGTCATTTTGCTGATCGCATATCTTTATCGCGGTCGCATTTTCAGCTGGATGAAGCACCGCCACGAAATCTAAAGCCTGCAAACCGGCAGCTGCCGCACACCGCCTTCGCCGCCGCTTCCGCACGGCAGCTGAGCTATAGCCTCGTTTCACGGGTGAGAAGAAAAAAAATCGGAGCAACGATAATCCGGTACCAGGCGAACGGTACAAGTGTCCACTTACTCAGCAAAAGGATGAATGTCTTCACCGCCATCACCGCAACGATAAAGGAAACAAGGAAGCCAATCATAAAATTTGCCGCATCTTGGGCGCTAAACAAAGTTCCCATTTTCATCAACTCATAACATTCAACGGCAAGCATAACCGGCACTGCGATCAAAAACGAAAATTCCGCGGCTCCCTTCCGGTCAAGGCCCAGAAGCATGCCGCCGACGATCGTGGCAGCGGACCGCGAAGTGCCGGGCCACAGGGCAAGAACCTGAAATAGCCCCACTCCGATGGCCTGGACCATTGTCACAGTTTCGAGCGGCCTCGACTTTCTTCCCCTTAGGAAACGTTCCACGACCAAGATCGCTACTCCGCCGCCCGCCAACGCGACCGTTACCGCCCATGGTGTAAAAAGATAGGTTTTAATCAAGTCTTTCGTTAAGTAGCCGACCACCAGGGCGGGCAACGTTGCCGCCGCTATCCGCCAAATCCCCGCCCAGCCGGAGAGGTTTGAATTGTTACATTGGACGGCGTTTTTCCCCAACGGAAGCAAATCGGCAAAGCGACGCCAGTAGAGCAGCAGCACAGCTAGAATAGCGCCAAACTGAATGGCGACTTGGAAGCTTGCGGCTTTTTCTCCGAAAAAGCCTAGAAGATGACTAGCAATGATCAGGTGCCCGGTGGATGAGACTGGAATGAATTCGGTTAGCCCCTCAACCACCCCCAGAATTACGGCAACTCCCCAGCCTTCCATGTATTCCCCTTCGTATTCCCCTTCCTAATTTACTTGCCGTAGCACGAAGCGGACTATCTTGCCTTCCTATTCATGCGCGGGATTGCCCGTTAGGTGACGATTCGACATCAAAACGTACTCATCAACCGTTTTCAGCCTGCGCGGCGAAGCTCCGATCTCCTTCTCCATGCGAGAAATATTTTTTTGTTTAACGATAATCAGCAAAGGCGTATCAGTATTTTGCCAAACTTCACGAAATTCATCCAAGTCAAAAAGTGCCTTTCCCCAACGCGTGTCGGGCCAAGGTCGATTGGTAGCCACATAGAAGTTGCCAACCACGGTCTTTTTCTTGTTGGCATGAGTTACGACCCAAACGGGTTTTTGCGCGTGTAGATAAAAAGGCATCCCCGTAAGATAAGTGTCATAGAAGACAACCTGGGTCTCAGCATCGGCCTGGCTGGCAACAGCGCGTGCGATTTCTTCGGCGGATCGGTCCCGTGAAATCGCCACCATGATCTGTGTCAGAAGGATCAAGAAGAAAAACGCTCCTACGGCATGTACGGCAAAGACGGTTGATCGGCTCCGCCAAAGTTTAGCTGCTTTACTCCAGCCAAGCGATATCAAAATCACAACGCAGATAATTGCATAAACAGCGACGGACCACGCCACCGGGCCAAGGCTCTCGCGAACCTGTCGGGGTAGAATTGCCGGCCAAATCAATCCCAGAACGAGGTACAGAATGTTAAAGCTTTGTAGCAGCCAAAAAAGCGCAAGTGGTCTTTTGACGTTATAACCGCGCTTCTTAAACATGCCAGTTAGTGTAGTCGCGGTCAGAATCGATAAGGGAGGAAAAATAGGCAGAATATAGTGCGGCAGTTTCGAACTGGAGAGTGAAAAAAAAATTAGTGGCAAGATGCTCCATGATAGCAAAAAAAATTTTCTGTCATCTAACGATTGCGACCAATAGCTTCTAATGACGCTAGGAAGCAGCGCACTCCAGGGGAGGAACCCAACAACGAGAACCGCCAAGAAAAAATACCATGGTTGTTCTCGATCAAAGCTCGCTGTGGCAAAGCGGCCGAAATGTTCGTCCCACAAATAGTAACGAAGAAAACCGGGGTTACGTGCCTCGACCAGAAGATACCAGGGACCAACCAGCGCCAGAAACAATAATGCACCAGGAATAAGATAAATCGAGCGCAGAATTGCCCATCGATTGGCGATCAAAAGGTAAACGAAAATGATTAAGCCGGGAATGATCAATCCCACAAGGCCTTTGATGAGAGTACCGGCCGCCAGCGCTCCATACATCAAGACGCAGTAGATCTTGCGCCGCATTGACTCCTCGGCATGCGTTGCCTCGTAGAACGAATAGAGTGCCAGTGTAATGCACAAGGTTAGGCTCATGTCGAAGATGACGACGCGAGACAAAATGAAAAACTCTACGCCGCTGATCAGAATCAGCCCGCTCCACAGCGCTTCCCATGGGCCCCACCGAATCAGTGCGAA
>JAJONK010000105.1 GCA_021323355.1 Deltaproteobacteria bacterium | reverse complement strand
AACCATCACCGCAGCGATGGCCGGCCAGGTAATCGGAATATTGATCTTCAAAAACGTTTTGAGCTTGCCGACGCCTGAGGTATAGGCCGCCTCTTCCAACGAGGGATCCATGGATCGGTACGCGGCAGCCAGCATGAAAAATGCGCCGGGCACAAAAGATATCCCTTGTACGAAGGCCATGCCCGTAAGACTGTACAAATTGAAAGGCGGATCCACCAACCCAAAAGCTTGTTGCAACCATTTGTTGATCAAACCGATGCGCGGGCTAAGCAGCAGAATCCACGCAATCGTGCGCAGAAAAACCGGAATGAGAATCCCGATAGTCAACAAAACGTAAATGGTTTTTTTGAAAGGGATGTCGGTCCTCATCAGGATCCAGACCAATGGGACGGCGATCAGAAGCGTGATCGACACGCTCGAGATGGCAAAAAAAACGGTATTGAGCAGAATCTCGTAGGTTCTCGGCGTCAGATAAACCGTCGCGAAGTTTTCCAAGGTGAACGGCACTTGTTCCCCCGGAAAGCCGGTACGAAGGCTCATAAGAATGACCATCGCAACCGGCAATCCGATCAAAACAAGCAAGAATCCAGAAAGGCCGGTGGCGAACATCGTGACACCCTGGGGCAAGAAACGGCTCAGCCCTTCCCACGCGCTGGGGCTCACTTCAGTCCGGGATTCTGCTTTCATGACCTCTCCCTATCGCCGACGGGTAATCACCGCGTGTTAGTCAAACCCAAGAATCTTGCCGATTTGTCGCGATATTTTGTCGACCTTCTCGGCTTGGTCCTGTTTCATGTAAAGGACCTTCTTGCCCTGCGCGAACTTGTAAGCGTTGGTTCCCGAAACAAACGCGGAGGTATGGCCGGTGTATTTTTGCCAGACAGGTTGCACATCGGCAGAGGCCATGAAGGTTACGAACAGATGGCCGACATTTGGGTGCGCCGCGTTCTTCAGTACGCCGACGTGATACTCGGGCGAGATAACCGGCGAAACCTGTTCGGCAAAAGCCAAAGGGGCGCCGGATTCTTTCGACTCGTGCAGTTGGCTATCCTGCAAAGTTGCCGACACGAGCACCTCACCCAGGATCAAGCGCTGAGCCATCTCACCCGCGCGAGTCAAAAGAGGCTTTTGAGCGGACAGTTTTTTGATGAAATCTAGTGTCTTCTCGTCGCCCCAAGCGCCTGCGGCCAAACGCCCCCAATGGTGCGTCGAGTTAATGACGCCGATTTTGCCTTTCCATTTGGGATCGAGGAGATCTTCCCAAGTCTTTGGAACATCTTTGGCTGGAAGTAATTTGGTGTTGTAAGCCGGCAGCGCAAATTGGTTCGCGACGGAGACTGTGCCGTTGTCATACTCAACCCGCTCCTTGGCAACACCGAGGCTGGCGTAGTCAAAGGGTTTGTGCAATTTTCTCAGCCAAAGGGAGCCGTGATGGGCGTCGGTCACGACCATGATGTCCCATTCCGGCGGTTGTCCCGAGGCGGATAGGCCGACGATCTTTGCGGTATCCCGGGTCATGTTACCGGACGGGGTAAAATTCACTTTAATATTCAATCCGTGCTTCTTGTTGAAAGCAGTGACAATTGCTTGAGCGCCCTCAGGCCCCAACGTTGAAGGACCATAAAAATCGATGACGCCCTCCTTCTTGGCGCCTGCGATCAAATCGTCTACTGGAGCTGCCACGGCAGCATTGGTCCAAGCTGCCACCATCATCAAGCCGAGCCACAGGCCGGCAAAACGAGTCAATAACTTTTTCATCTCTAAACCTCCTATGCTTTCGGTCTAACCTTCTGCGGAGCGCTTGTTATTTAGACGTCTGGTTATAAAAACTCTCGTCATAATACTTGGGCAATTCATTTCCCATTGGCGGAGTGAGCCCGAATTGCACGCGCAGGTCCAGAACTGTTTGAAGCCCCGCCAGATCCAATCGGCCGTTGCTCGGCAGCTGGCGCAAACGATTGGCCGCATTTTTTTCGTCGATCTTCTCGGCTTCCGCAATCAGCTTGATCGCCTCGTCACGGTTTTTCACATCCTGCGCCCAGCGGAGACCCTGATCCCAAGCAGCCAGATACTTGGTCAGGATGGCGCGATTATCATTGGCCCATTTACGGTTAACCGCGAAAACGCCTCCAGGGTAGTTGGGAAGGATTTCGCGCTGATCTGCGAACCGTTTCATGCCTGCCGCGTCCGCCTTCGCGTCCCACGGCGGATTTAAAACTCCGGCAAATGATTCTCCCTGGTTCATCGATTCCAGCCGGTGCCCCGTGGCGCCCTTGGGTAGTAAAGTATAATCGCCTCGCTCTATTTCAAGGCCGTGGGCCAGCAAGATACGCCGGAGAACTAGTGCGTACGCTGTGTCCACGGCATCCACGGCGAGGGGCTTGCCGCGCAAGTCTTCCCAGCTTTTGATTTCCGGGCGGACGTAAACCGGTAAGGTAATGCCCTGAGCGACTTGGGCGATGGCGACGATCTCCGCTCCCTCACGTCCGGACCAGCCGAGCACGTTGTCGAATGCCGTGGAAACAATCTGCCATGAGCCAAGGCTGAGACCGCGCATCTGATCGGTCGAATTGGGCGTTACCATGACATCGACTTCGAGTCCGGCGGTGGCGAAAATGCCTTTGGCGCGCGCAACGATCAAGCCGGCATCGACGTTGAAAACATTTACAATTAGATGATCGGACATAGGAAGAGTTACTCCTGATTACAACCCGTCAGCCAAATGCATCTCTCAAGCGAACCCTAGCGCGGTCTATTCACTTATGAGGGCGACCGATGGGACAACCCTCCGAAACCAAGACAATGCGCCCGTGCCTTGGAGCGGCCTGCAAACACAGTTTATGGAGCGACGCCTGGGAAAATGCGCGCACGGATTCAAGCACCAAAGACATTATGGAAGCTGTTTGATTCGGTGTCTTCATTGCTCTAGGCTCACCCTTCGATCGACACAGTGTCGTAGTTTTTCTTCTGAGCTTGAATAATCCGGAACCCGAGGTGACTCGGGACACTCTCACGTAATCGCCGGCCCGGTATATTCTAATATATAGAGTCCGCCCGTTATTCGGTCACTAACGTAGATTAGCCCATCGGCGTCGACATAGAGATCGTTGAACATCGGCGCCTTCTGCCCCTCGGGCGCAGGCGGAATAAAAAAGCCGATTTCTTCGGGGCGGTATTGGTTTCGGATGTCGAAGATGCGCAAGCCAGCATTGTAGTAGGTAATGAAAATAAGCTTTTCGCTTTGAAACGAGCCGGGTCGATTCTCATGAGCGTTGTGCGGGCCGAATCGGAGCCCGCGCTTGCAAAAATCGCCTTCCGGCACCGGGCAGGTGCTAACAATAACCGGATTACGCTCCTCGCGCACGTCGATCAACCAGACGCGTTTTTCTCCCTCATTGCAATCGTATTTCACTGATTCATCGACGGCGACGACAAGCTTTCTCCCGGGCAGCGGCAGGGTCGTGTGGGCATACCCACCAAACGGCGGGCTCCAGTCGATATGGCTGATGGTTCTCGGTTTGGTGATATCGGAGATATCTAGGATTGCCATCCCGGCATCGACCAGTGCGACATAGGACCGATCGCCGTGCGGAATAGCGCCATGCACGTGAAAGTGCTCGCCGGCAAACGGTGTCCAATCCGGCGGTGTCTCTTCGCCTTGTTTCGTTCCGGGAATCCACCAGACACCGGCCTGCTTTGGATTGGATGGATCGGAAATATCGGCAATTAGATAAGCTCGTTCTTTGATGCCCGGCAACATTGCGGCGACATGAGCGTACTTGCCGTCGGTGAACCACATGCGGTGCACGCCTTTTCCAGGCAGCTTGAGATAACCGATCTCGCGCGGTTCAGTGGGATTAGCAATGTTATAGATGCGGATGCCGGCTTCGTTGGGAACATCGGCGGGAAGATTTCGATCGAAATAAGGACGCTCTTGATTCTGAATCAAAATATCGCCGGCGATTTGCACCTTGTGGGCATGCGTGTTGGGTGGATGCGGCATCTGGCGCACCACTTTTGGATGCGACGGATCAGCCGCATCCACGATGCTTAGCGCCATCGGCGAAGTTCCGAGATGAGCAATGTAGACGTAGCGACCATTCTTGAGCAGCTGCATGCCGTCGCCATGACCGTTCAGATCGTGATGGCCGATTAAACGGACGTTCCAACATTCACTCTTCGCCTGGATATCAGCGACGTTCATGGGATCTCGGCCTCTCGTGGCAGATGAATTGAGAATGAGACATCGCGCCTGGAACTGATATCGTTCCCATTATCGAATGTCAACGACCCTACGACTGTTGGCCTATTCTTTTTTATATGTTAAGAGCCGCATGGTTAAACTGTAACCTCCGAAACGAGGAAGGTCTATGAAATCAATTTCGACGCTCGCGCTTTTTGTGTTGATCTTGCTGCACACCACCCTTTATGCGCAGACAAAGCGTATCCCGGTCGCTTATAGTGCAGTCAGCGCGTCGCAATCAGCTTTCTACATAACCAAAGAAGCCGGGCTGTTCGAAAAACATGGCCTATTCGTGGATCCGGTTTATGTCGCCTCCGGAACGAAAGTCGCTCAAGCAGTGATAGCCGGTGAGTTCCCGGTCGCTTTGGCCGGTGGAACGGTGGTCAATGCAAATTTGGCCGGCGGCGACATTGCTATTTTTGGCGGCGTTGTCAACGTTCCGTCGTTTTATATTTTCGTGCATTCTTCGATCAAGCGCCCGGAGGATCTCAAAGGGAAAACGGTAGGGATCACCACGTTCGGCTCATCAACGGACTTCTCGATTCGTTACCTGATCAAGAAGCTCGGAATGGAGCCCGACAAGGACGTTAGAATTCTGCAAATGGGCGGGCAGCCGCAGATCGTCGCCGGCATGGTTGCCGGTGCCGTTCAAGCGGGAGTGCTCTCGTCGCCGGCAAATTATAATGCCATGAAAGCGGGCTTTCAGATGTTGGTGGACTTCAAAAGCGTCGGCCTGGACTATCCGACTGTAAGTCTTGTTTCAACCCGTTCGTATATCAAGAAAGATCCTCAAACGGTGCGGCGCTTTCTGATGGCCTATAGCGAAGGGACCGAGCGTCTGTACCAGGATAAAGAGCTCGCCATGAAGGTTATCGGCAAGTATACCAAGACAAACGACCGCGAGGCGCTCGCCGCCGCCTACAGCTTTGCCACCACGTTTGTCGAACGGCCTCCCGAACTGCCGTACAAGGCGGTGGAAACTATTCTGACGCAACTCGCCGAGAAAGACTCAAAGGCGAAAAATTTCAAATCGGAAGATTTTATCGAGTCGACATTCTACACAGAGCTGGAAAAGAGCGGTTTCTTCAAGTCGATATCACGTTAAAAGGGACGAGTAAGGCCTACCGGTAGAACGCTAGATGCCCTTAACGAGCGCTTTGAATCAGCTCGTCTGTTTAGCTAAATGGACGATCTGACCCGATCCTCGCCTTGATCGGCTTGCATAGTACATCGAGAATCAGCTGGTGGCTGCTGCGAAAAAACAACCGAGCGAACAGACCTCCAAGTTCGTCTCAGCCGCTGTTTCCGTTCGGCAGTTTAGGATCGAGAAGGCAGATTAAATGAAGCAATGAAAGCGATCGTGCTTAACGAATTCGGCGGTCCGGAGGTTTTGCGCTACCAAGACGTTTCGGTTCCAAGGCCTGCCGGGGGCGAGGTTTTACTGAAAGTCCATTCGGTTTCGGTCAACCGGACGTTGGATCTGGTTGTTCGCGCCGGTAAGTATCCGGTTAAAATTAAGATGCCGCACGTGCTCGGTGTCGATCCCGCCGGCGAAATCGTTGGAATAGGCGAGGGCGTCGATGGCTTCAAAAACGGCGATCGTGTGGCGGTCGTTTCCTTCATGGCCTGCCGTCAATGCAAGCAATGTCTGAAAGGCGAAGAGGCCTGCTGTGTTGCGAGCCAACACATCGGGCTGCACCGTTGGGGCGGTTATGCGGATTACGTTGCCGTCCCCGCCGCCAACGCATTCAAGTTGCCGGACGCCGTCTCATACGCGCATGGCAGCGTGATCGTGCGCCATTTTCCGATGGCATTCAATCAGTTGACGAGCAAAGCCAACGTCAAACCCGGCGAATGGGTGTTAGTCATGGGTGCTACCGGTGCGCTGGGTAATTGCTGCGTTCAAGTGGCCAAAATGCTGGGCGCGAGAGTCATCGCCGGCGCCGGCGCGGACGAAAGAGTCGAGCTGGCAAAAAGCTACGGCGCCGACTTCGGCATCAACTATCGTCGTCAGGATTTGCTTACAGAAGTGATGAACCTCACCGGCAATGAAGGCGTCGACATAATTTGCGAAAACATCTCTGATCCGACGCTCTGGCCTGGTGCATTTAACAGTCTCGCGATTAACGGCACCATGGTCACCGCCGGCGCCCATGGCGGCGGAACGGTAACTCTAGATATGAAGCGTTTGTACATGCGCCGCCTGCGCATCGTCGGCACCGCGGGTACCAATGTGCCGGACGTTTACGAGGCGCTTGACGCCGCCGGGCAGGGAAAGATTCGCGCGATTATCGACCGAACGATGCCTTTGCGCGATGCGGCTCAGGCGCACCGGATCGTTGAAAGAAATCAGATCGTAGGAAAAGTCATTCTGGATCCGACGGCGCGTTGATAGAGATTAGAACCTGTCGGGGAGCGCTCCTAATCGTCCGAAATGAAAACCTTTCAGCCGGAGCCGATGATGCATGAAGCACATCAAGGCTCCCATTTACAGCCGCAAATTAGCCGTGTAAACACGAATAAGATTACCAGCAGGAGGTAAGTCATGGCTCAGATCGCTACGATAATTGGCATCACTCATAATCCATTTATGCCGCGGCTCTTCCAACAACCGCAACAACCGCCGGGCGCCGCGAAGGTCAAGGAGCGGATCACCATGATGCGTCAAAAACTAACCGATGCCAAGCCTGACGTGCTGATAACCATCGGTAACGACCATTTACACCAATTCTTTATGGACAACATGCCGGCCTTCATGATCGGCAAAATGGACCAGTATGACGGCACGTTCTATGACGAAATCCGCGAGTTCGGCTTGCCTACTTGTAAATTGCCCGGCGACCCGGATGTATCCGAGGCTATTATGGAAGGCGCCTTCGACCGCGGTGTCGACTTCGCTTATTCCAATGAATTGACCATTGATCATTCCATCATAGTTCCGATGTTATTTGTGCGGCCGGAAATGGATATTCCAATAGTGCCGATCTTGACCAATTGCATCGCGCCACCGTTGCCGCGACCGAAACGTTTCTACGAAGTCGGCAAAGCCATTCGAGCGGCAATCGACAGCCTGCCGATCAATAAACGGGTCGGCGTTTTGGTAAGCGGGCACTTGTCTTTGGAGGTCGGCGGGCCCAAGCAATTCGAGCGCAAACTGCAGGATCCCGAGTTCGATGGCAATGCCGTTGGTTGGATTGAAAACGGTGATATCCAAAGCGCCCCGAGCCGGCAATATGACCATGGGCTTTCTAAATTTCTTGATGATGATGGGCGTTGCCAACAACAGCAAACCGTCCTACGCCGAAGGGCTCGATGCGGGTTTCCCCGCTATCCCGTTTTTCAGTTGGGATCAGCAACCGAGCGATTGAGTAAGTTCGAGGGAAGTGCTGATGGATCTGAAGATTCTAATGACGGTATTTACCTCAGTCTTTATCGCCGAGTTGGGCGACAAGACCCAGCTTGCCACGATGTTGTTTGCCGCCGATAAAGACAGCAGCAAATTGACCGTTTTTGTTGGCGCGGCGTTGGCGCTCGTCTTGACCTCGGCCATCGGCGTCGCCGCTGGCTCGATCGTATCGCAGTATGTCAGTGAGAAAACACTGCAGTATGTTGCCGGAGTCGGTTTTATCGGTATCGGGCTTTGGACGTTAATCAAAGCGTAGGAGAAATTTATGAGCAAGTACCTCATGAACAAACTCATTCATCAGGTAAACATGAACCAGGCGATGGAAGACGATTACACGAGCAACCCGCGCGCATTTGTCGATAAGTGGGAGAAGGGTCAGAAGCTGAAGTTTACGCCTGAAGAACGCGAAGCATTGGCAACAAAAGACTATGGCAAGCTCTACGCTTTGGGCGCGCACCCGTTCACGCTCTGGAGCTTTACTGAAGCGGTATGGGTCCATGACAAACCGCGGGAAGAGCTCGTCGCCGACTACAAGGCCAAGGCGGCCAAAGCCGGATATCCGGATTTTAAAACCTGAAGACTGTGCAGGAACTGGGTCGTGTCTATTTTGATTTCAACACAAAAGAACGAAGATCAGAAATTCAAGGGTTCGATTTGGAAACCCCTCGTGTCCTTCGTGCGCTCCGCGGTGAGGCGGTCTAGTTCCGTCGCTTAGCCCGGGTTCGTGTGACCACGGGCGCCTTTCTGTGATTGATTTAAGTCTCTCTGTCTTCTGCGATCTCTGCAGTATGTAACCCTCTGCTGTTTTTATATGCTCTATTTGAACTGCGCTTTCTTGTTTAAATAGAATTTGCGCATCGCCGGCCGGTACCTATCCATAATTTCCTTGTTCAGATCGAGCGGCGGTTTGGCTCCTGGCGGGAGCAGCGAGAAGTATTTGGTGTCTTTGGTATCCTGCTCGAATTGCTTTTTGGCGGCGGCTAAAAGTTCAGCCGAAGTGATCAGGTCGAGAACCGAAGCCGCCATCACTTTTGCTCCGACCACCGCGCCCTTGTGCGCGATCGACGTGGTCGGGGCAATCCCGGCCGTCCAGTGGTGTGCTTGAACTCCGGGTACAGCGGACGGGAAGCGAACTGTTGCCGAGGGCACAACCCAGGTGATGTCGCCGATATCGTTCGACGAACTGTTCTGTCTCGAAGCGCTGAGCGGCGCCACTTTCGTCGCCAGGCCCTCTTCCTTTTTGTTCAGCGACTTCTGCAGCTCCCGAGCGAATTTGTGCTCCTCTTCGGTCCACTTGGGTACGCCCGCGATTTCGATATTCTTTTGAATCGCCTCGGCGATCGCTTTGTTGCCGAGCGATGGCCAGGCTGCTCCGAACGGTTCCATTTCCATGGTGGTGTCGGTCATCAGCGCCGCGCCGCGGCCGATGTTCACTAATTTATCGAAATTCTCTTTCGCCCAGGGTCCGGTTGCATCGCGAACGAACCACCAGATCTGACCCGAGTCGGGGATGATGTTGGGCTGGACGCCGCCATTGGTGATCGTGCGGTGCCCGCGATAGGTCGGGCGCAAATGCTCGCGCAGCTTGTCGAAGCCGATATCCATTAGAACCACGGCGTCAACTGCGTCTTTGCCGTCCCACGGATTTACACCGCCATGCGCGGTGCGGCCCTTGAAGGTGAATTTGGCGCCGATTAGCGCATAATTCTGCAAGCCGTAACCCGTGGCTGAGCTGTCGGCGATATGCGTCAGCACCGCGGCATCGACGTTCTTGAAGTAGCCGTCGCGAACTAAATAGGGACGGCTCATCAGCTGTTCTTCGGCGGGACCGATCGAGACCACGATGGTCCCGGGGATTTTATGCTGCTCCATGGTTCTCTTCACCGCGTGCGCGGCGCCGACCGCCACCGCAGCCATCACATTATGCCCCTCCATATGGCCGGGAGCGCCTTCCACCAGCGGTTTGCGCGGGATGCTTCCGGGAGTCTGCGAACCCTCGGGAAGAGCATCCATCTCGGTCACGATCGCGATCACAGGATTGCCGGAACCCCACGTCGCCCATACGTTCGTCGGCATGCCGGCGCCCCCAAGCTCAACCTTAAATCCGGCATCTTCCAAGGTCTCTTTTAGATACTTTGAGCTCTCATGTTCCTGCATTCCCGGCTCGCCGAAGTAGTAGAGCACGTCGCCGACCGTGGCGATCTGTTCGGCGTTTCTGTCGATGGTTTCGAAAGCAGTTCGTTTAGGGTCGCTTGATGTTTCAGCGGTTCCTGCCTGGAAGCTGAAGCCGGTTGCCAATACTGCGGTTATAATTGCAACATGAAGTCGCACAAGAACTTTTGTTGATAACGAAAACATATTGTTCTCCCTCGTTGCAGGTTCTAACGTTAACCCTATTGCATTTTGGATCATGCAAGGTAATTAAGACCGAATTTTGGAGCCGTATGACTAACGATTCTCCGGCTTACCTATCGAATAAAGCACATGTTGATTTATTTCTTTAATTGACGAGTTGTCAATCGGTTCTCGCCTTCGCAAGCACGTTGACAGACGAAATCACGTCTGCGATATGCTTCTCATCCATCCCCGGCTTTACAAGGAGTTGAGCTATGCACGAGACGCAAAGCCGCCCGGCGGATTCTTGGAAATTCACTCCGGCGAATACCGCTGTCGTGGTCGTCGATATGCAAAATATCTGGGTACATCCGCGCGGCGCTCGTTATCTGCCGAGCTCGGAAGATATTGTTCCGAAGATCCAAGAACTGCTGCGATATTGTCATGATCAAAAAATTCCCGTGGTTTATCTGCATACGCCCAAACGCAAGGATTTGGCCGACGTCGGCATCTTTGCCGATATCAAACCGCAGACCCATGAACCGATAATCAATGGAGCAATTTCGAGGGCACGCCAGGCGTGAAAATCTACGAGCCGCTGAAGCCGACGCAGGACGATATCGTGGTCAAGAAGTTTTGCTATAGTGGCTTTTACGGCACGCAATTGGAGAATCTGCTGCGCGCGCTGGGCCACGATACCATCGCGATCACCGGCGTCGCCACCAACGTATGCTGCGACAGCACGGCGCGCGACGGGGCATGCGAGACTTCAAAGTGGTGTTTTTGTCGGATTGCAGCGCATCTTTTTCGCCGGAAGAGCAGGATGCGACCCTAAAAAATTCGAAAAGCACTTTGGTCTGGTTATGGACTCGCACACG
>JAJONK010000104.1 GCA_021323355.1 Deltaproteobacteria bacterium | reverse complement strand
CGGCCGATTTCCCCGAATCCAATGATGCCCAATTGCCGACCAAAAAGGGTTTTGAGTCCGGTGATTCGCGCCCAGTTGCCGTTGGGGGTTCGCGCGCGGTCATACTGAGTCGGTGTATAGCCCGCTGCTTTTATCTGCTCGATGCTGATTAAATTGGCGTTCTGATTGAGCTGGCGGGCCAAAGCAAGCATCAGTGCCAGCGCTTGCTCGGCGGTGGAAATATTAGCACGGCGCCGGAGAGTTTTTACCTGAATACCGGCGCCACTGCACGCGGCTTCGTCGATGTTACGAGTAGTCGTGCCATATCTCTGCACTAGCCGCAGGGTGCCGCCTGCTGCGGCAATCTCTTGAGCGCCGACGGGTAACGCTTCGACCACCAGCGCGTTCGCTCCAGAAATATTTGCCAGCAATTCGTCGCAGCCGCGCACCAGCCGGATATCTGCCGGATACAAGTGACGCACATTGGCGCGGACTTGCTCGCACCAACCGCGAAAGTCCGGCAGATCATGGGCGCAGAAATGAGCGAAGGCTGAGCGAAGGCCTCGAATAGCTCGCCGGGCGCAGTCGGGTCGAGAACGAGCTGGATCACCCGTAGAAACGAATCGTCCTCGACCACGATCACGGGTTTGGTTGAAGCAATCATGGTCTGATGCGTTATTTTCCAAACGTCGCGAAAAATTCTTAGGCAGCCGCCTTGCAGGTTTTTACAGCACGAGGTGACGCATCGATCTCGCGTTCTCCGGCGCTTTACGATAAGAAATTGTTCTGAGAACGTGCAGCTGTGCTGTGCTCGGTTTCATAAGGAACGGTTTTCACATACAGCCCTAAGTATCGGAGGAATTATGGCAGAAGAAACAGCGGAGCAGAAGCTGGCGCGGCTCGAGGCGGAAAATCGGGCGCTACGCCAACAGGTGGAGCGAAAGCCCGGTCAGTTGCGGCTGAAGGTCAGCGAAAAGGGCGGCCTGTCGCTGTACGGGCTCGGCAGGTTTCCCGTGACCCTTTACAAGGAGCAGTGGACCAGGCTTCTTGACCATGCCGAAGAGATCCGATCCTTTCTCAAAGACAATGACCAACAGCTAAAAGCTAAACAATAGTCGGTTAAACAAATCAGCTTGCAAGTTGAGAGATCCGCCGAGCCTCACGCTCCGTTTTTAATCAATCGTCCGCCAAGAGCAGAGTTTGTTCGATGCCGATCAACCTTTTTGATTTCGAAGCGATTGCCAAGGAGCGCCTGCCGAAAGGCGAATACGACTATATTGCCGGCGGTGCCACCGACGAGATCAGCGTCGAACGAAATCGCCGCGCCTTCGAGTCTTGGGCGCTGCGCCCGCGGGTGTTGCGCGATGTGAGCGCGCTTGACCTTTCGACTACCGTGCTCGGAACCAGGGTGAGCCTGCCGGTGCTGATCGCGCCGTGCGGCGGGCATAAAAAGGCTCATCCGGAAGGCGAGTTCGCGACCTATCGCGCCGCGGCGGCTCGCGGCACGATTATGGCGGTCAGCGCCAATTCAAACTCATCCTTTGAAGAATTGGCCAAAGCGGCTTCCGGCCATCTGTGGCTGCAGCTCTATCCATTTCGTGATCGGAGCCTGACTAAAAGCTGGCTCGATCGCGCTAACGGAGCGGCCTATGAAGCAATCTGTATCACTTTGGATTCTCAGTGGCCGCCCAAGCGGGAGCGAAATATTCGCAACAACTACCGGCGAACCCGGGGCATTAACTATCCGGCACAATCTTTAGAGCCGGGCAGTGCGCCGCGGCCTGCCGGCGCCGAAGGAGGATCGGATCCGGCCGCCACTTGGAAAGACTTATCATGACAGGCGAGGACGTCGAGTTGTGCGCGGAAATAGGAATCGACGGGGTGATCGTGTCTAATCACGGCGGCCGGCATCTGGACAATACTCTGGCACCGGTGGAAGTCGTCTCTGAAGCTGTCGTCGCCGCCAAGGGAAAGCTAGAAATTTTTCTCGACGGCGGCATCAGGCGAGGCGCCGATGTGGTGAAAGCTCTGGCCTTAGGAGCCAAGGCGGTGTTCATTGGCCGTCCGCTATTTTGGGGTCTGGCTGTTAATGGCGAGCAGGGAGTAGTGCGAGTGTTGGATATACTTCGGGAAGAGATGGAAATTACCATGGCGAAATGCGGCCGGCCGACCATCGCAAGCATCGATTCGAGCGTGATGGTCAAGACACCGCCGCTTTAGTGTCGTGCCAGAGCGGGTAAGGTAAGGCGCAGGTATTTCTTATTCGCTGTCATGATCTAGCTAGCGGTAATCTATTACTCTTTGCCACACGCGCTTCGATCAAGTAGAGCGCCGCTCGACATTTGCAATCTCAGGAAACTTAGCGATCATTGCTTCACCGGGCATCGCTTTTGGGCGTAGCCCGAGTTCCTGAGAGAGCATGATGGCATTAGCGGCGGCGTTGGCGCGGGCGTGATTATTGAAAAATGCAAACCCCTTTTTTATCCCCGGCGCGCTTGTCGCGCTATCGATGCGTTCGGCGATCTTTTTGATTTCCTGGCGGGAATATAAATAGTCGTACCGCTCCCATGACTCCTTGGGCCTCCACCAGGCCTTGGCGTTGCGACCATGAGCGCGGAAGTAAAAAATTTCGCCAATAGTCTCGAGGTCCTGGCGTATGGAGGATGAAAATTTAGGCTCGTCGATGAGGACGCTGCTGGCTCTATTGCCTTCCAACAAGACTTTGATCTGGGCGCTTTGCTCAGTCCAAGTATTGTGCCGAAGCTCGACCACTTTCGGATAATCGTAGAATAGTTGTAGCGTTCTCTCGACTCGCTCCATGTTCTCGGGCGTGCAGTGAAAGCTCGCGGGATACTGCAGCAGAAGCGCACCGAGCTTACCCGCCTCGGCGATGGGTTCAAGACCGGTGCGGAATTGATCGACGTCGTCCTGCGTCGGGGGCTGCCATTTTTCATCCGACTTTTTTCGCCCAATCTTTACCGGATGCGTAAACTTCTGCCACAGCTTTACGGCAAAGGTGAAGTCGGATGAAGTCTTTTTCGCCCATGCTGTAGTAGTGGTGGTCGAGGGAGGCCGGTAAAACGTCGAATTGATCTCCACTGTATTAAATATCTGCGAATAGTAATGGAGTTCATCGAAGTGTTTGGGTTTTGGCTTTGGATAAAACGCACCGAACCAGCCGTTGGGCGGCGGTCCAGGGTATGAATAACCTGAGGTTCCGATTAGAAAAGGCTGATTCACGACTCTGACGGTCTCTTTGAACGCAAGACGTCCCTTTGTCTCTTTTTCAATACTGACGAGTCTGGATATGGATTCAATAGGGGAGCAGGAACGCAGCTTACCGGGAAGAGCGAACTGTTTGGCCAGAAGTCACAAGACCGCTGTTGATAACGCGAAGGTTCTACCCGCCCCGAGCAGCGCTGGATGTGCAAATCACATCATGCCGCGTATACCCGCGTCGGTTTGAAATTTCGCCAGCAAGGTTTCGAGCTCCGACATATCAACAGGCTTTACCAGATAGGCGTTGAAGCCGGCCTGCCAGGCGCGCTCCTTATCGTGTTCCTGTCCGTAGCCTGAAATTCCGATCAGATACACGCGATTGAGTTCCGGCTCTTGCCGCACTTGCCGCGCAACTTTGTAACCGTCAAATTCCGGCAGGCCGATATCGCAGAGTATGACATCAGGCTGGAACCGTCGTGCGGCTTGAATACCTTCGCGCCCGGTGTGCGCCGCTTCCACAGTATGGCCTTGATGGGTCAGGTACAGGTTCATTGTCCTTGATGCCGCTCTGTTGTCTTCGATCACCAGGATGCGGCAGGCGCTCGCGTGAACAGGGGCGGAGCTCAGCCGTCTGATTGTAGGCGCGGCTTGATCTCGGAGCGGCAGCCGGATGGTGATCTGGAATCCGTGCCCCGGCCCAGCGCTTGAAGCGCGCACCTGGCCGCCGTGCAACTCGATCAAGCCCTTGACCAGCGGCAATCCCAGTCCAAGTCCACCGGGTCGCCGATCGATACCGTGATCGCCCTGAATGAATGGCTCAAAAACGCGCGCCAGGAGTTTTGGTTCCATGCCGATGCCCGTGTCACGCACCGTGAGGATAACCTGTTTGGCGGCAGCTTCCTCCTCGATTGCAACGGTTATGGTTCCGCCGGCGCCGGTGAATTTATCCGCGTTATGCAGGATATTGCTGATGGTTTGCGCCAACCTGGTCCGATCTCCCATGACCCACATTGGCCGGTCAGGTATATCCATCTTGACGTGCAGGTTGTTGGTTTCAAGCTTGGAGCGATAATCCTGCATGGTTTGCCGGACAAGCGAGGAAAAATCACACAAAGTTTGGTTGAGTTTCATTTGACCGCGAGAGATTCGTGATACGTCAAGTAAATCATCAAGCAGCCGGGTCATATGTTCCACCTGACGGTCCACGATATCGCGGAGCTCGGCCAGTTCGGGCGAGGACGGCTCTTGCCCGCGCAGTAACTGTGCGCTTATGCTTATGACTCCAAGCGGGTTACGTAGCTCATGCCCCAGCATCGCCAAGTACTCATCCTTACGTCGATCGACGTCACGCAAAGATTCCTCGGCTTCCTGCACTCTTCGGTAAGCCAAGCTGTTCTGGATCGCTGTGGCAGCAGCCTCCGAGATCGCCACCAGGGTGCGTTTGTCCAGATCCGTGAATCCGCCGGCGCTTTTTTTGTTATGGATCTCGAAGAAGCCGATGAGCTCGCGCTGAAAATTCAGGATCGGTATCGATAGGGCATTACGGACTTCAAACCGAGCGTAGAACTCTTGCGCGGTCCTTGGGTCGGCATTGGCCTCATTGGTCAGGTAGGGCAGTTTCTCGTTGATGATGTGCCCCGGCAATCCTTCTGCTGGCCGCCAGCAATAATCGAATGGGACCGGTTTGCCTTTGTGTAAATACTTGCGGCAAACCATTCCCTCCGGGGTATAAAGGCCGGAAACGCCGCTCTCGCCGTCAACAATCCGGATCGCCTCGCCAACTAAAACATCGAGCAGCGTATCGACATCGAGCGTGGAGTTAAGCCGTTCGCTGATATGAAGTAGCCTGAGCACTGTCTCTTCGGCCAGCTTGCGCTGCGTGATATCCATAGTGGCGCCGAGCATACGGAACGGTTCGCCGCCGTTTCGCAATATCATCGCGTTGGTAAACAGCCATATGATCTGCCCATCCGGTCGAATCGCGCGGAACTCGAGCTCATAGGGCGCATCGTGCTCCAGAGCGCGTTGAAGGCTGTGCAAAACCAGATCACGGTCCTCGGGGTGGAGCAGCGCGGCAAAAGCTTCGATGGTGGTAACGAACTCATCCGGTCTCACGCCGTGAATCGCATAGAGAGATTCGGTCCACACCACTCGGTTGGCCAAAATGTCCCAATCCCAGACACCGACTTTGCCGGTTCGCATCGCGAGCCGCAGGCGCGCCTCGCTTTCACGCAGAGATTCCTCAACTCGTTTACGTTCGGTAATGTCGACGCAGGAGCCAACATAACCGATGAACTCGCCATTGTCGGTCACTCGCGGCGCACCACGATTCAAGACCCAGCGGTACTCACCGTCGGAGCGTCGCAGCCGGTATTCCATTTCGAGGCGCTCGCGGCGATAAAAGGATGTCCGATACGTTTCAAGACACCGCGGGCGATCTTCAGGGTAAATGCTCTCCATCCAGCCCGCGCCCAGCTCTTGTTCAAGTGTGCGACCAGTGAAATTGAGCCAGGGCTTATTGATATATGTGCATTGTTGATCGACATCCGATAACCAGAGTAGCACGGGCGCTGTATCGGCCATGCTGCGAAAACGCTCCTCGCTGTCGCGTAGCGCTGAATCTTTAGCCCGCAACCGGTCCGCAGCCGAGGAGAACGCAGCCCGAACATCGTCGACCTCCGCAACTTCGGTGGCTCCATGAGCATTCACGCGCTCGCCGGTGGCCAAAGCCTGAGCGGAGTGTGCCAGCTCAGAAATCGGCCGAGCAATCCGTCTGCCGAAGACGCCAGCAAGCGTGATCGCTAAGATCGCAGTTGCCGCGACTCCGGCAACCATCAGCAGCACCGATTGACGCAGTGCGGCTTCAACGCCTTCCTTGGGAACGCCTGAAGCCAAGGTCCACCCTGCGAGCTTCGAGCGGCTATGCGCCGTATAGAACCATTGTCCCTCTAACCCTTGAGTTATCGATGAGCCTTCAGGCGCCTTGCGCGCTTGGAGCGTCAGCCCCTCTGCGGGAAGTTGACCGACCCATCGTTCAGAATTCAGTGTGCGCGCGATGATGATGCCGTTTTGGTCCAGTAAAGTCAGTGTTGCATCCGTGGCAACTGGGTAGTTGGACAAAAAATGTAACCAGCTCGACGGATCAATGACGGCCATCAGTGTATAGGGGCGCCCGCTGCCTGTTTTGGCTGGAACTACAATTGTTGTCATGTAGTTTCCACCTACGCGTACCTGCGAAATAGGCGCTACAAATGGACGCCCTGATTTTACCACTGACGAAAGTGTGCTTTTGTCTATCAACGTTTCCGGCAGCGGCTGGCCGAAGGGATATCGAAGGTTGATCACTTGCCTACCCGAGACCGGATCACTCAAGATAATATTTGCCCAAGTACTCTGCGTCGAGCGAGCGCGCATGATCTGTTCGTGGAAGCTAAGTAGATCATTGGATTGGAGATGTGGTGATTCGGCCAGCATCTGGAGCGAACGAATGTTGCCATCGATCTCTCGATCCAGCGCGATGGTCATTCCTCGCACGCGGTCGACAAAGCGCTGCTCGAGAGCTTGACGTTGTTCACGCCAAAAGACCGCGGTCATCGCGGCGGAAAAAGCCAGGATTGGAAGGAGAGTGCCAAGTACAAGAAAGAGTAGGTGCGAACGAATCTTCATAAAGCCCGGCGCTTGCTGATCATTCGCTTAGGTGCCGCTCGCAATCTGTAACATTATCCACCGCTGCACGAACAGCGGCAGCGTTGGCTGGCATTAAGTGGGACGGAAGCATGACTGGCGATGTTTGAACTATCTTGGGCTGCTCGTTCTTGGTCTCGGTGATAACCTTCCGTGCCATAATTAGCTCTAGTGTTTTCGGGCTGTTTGAAAGCAAGCTGAATCAGCCCGCGACATCGTATTGTAAATCCAGTTTCCAGAAGTTGTAAATAACCTGGCGCTCATTCCTAGCTGGCAATTTCTCCGAAAATACCTCATCCTTTTTCTACCTAAAATGAGAGGAAAAAGGGTCGACGTTAGAGAGAGCCTCCGATCGTCATTTAAGGACGGGATCTTTGCCGCCTTCATGGCCGGGATCACCGAACATTACGCAACCCCTCTGGCGCTTTTCTTAGGCGCCACGGTTCAACAGGTGGGTTTGATCAGCGCGCTGCCCCATCTGCTCGCATCCGTCTCGCAGTTCCTTGCAGTCCGCGTAATTCATTGGATTGGCGGCAGGCTTAAATTGCTGGTGCGTTTAGTCTTATGTCAAGCTTCGTTGATTCTTTGCATCGCCATTCTGCCCTGGCTCGACAACGCGCAACGGGTGGAGTTATTGACCGCTCTACTGATCCTGATCGCGGTATGCGGCGGCTTGGCCGGGCCGGCGTGGGGTAGCTTAATCACCGATTACATTCCCTCGAGTAAAAGAGGCCGATACTTTGGCTGGCGCAATCGGACGGTTGGCGCAGTGACCTTAGCCAGCATCATCATATCGGGCCTGGTCCTATATTCATTCGGTGAAATATCTTACAGCGCCGGGTTTTGCCTCTTGTTCGGTTCGGCAGCACTGGCCCGCTTCGCGTCAGGTTACTTCATCAGCCGCATGGATGAGCCGCCGCATAGAAGCGATCCCGCAAGCGATTTTACGTTCTTGATGTTCATCGCTCGATTCAGGCAAAGCAACTTTTTGAGATTCGTGGTCTTCAGCGCCTGCCTTACGTTTGCGACTTACTTATCGGCGCCGTTTTTCGCCGTCTTCATGCTGCGCGACCTGCAATTTAGTTACTTGACCTATATGGGTCTCCAGGTCTGTTCCTCATTTGCTTCGCTGGTTGCGCTGCCGCTCTGGGGAAGACATGCGGACCTCGTCGGCAACGTCCGTGTGCTGCGGCTGAGTTCGTTCCTCGCCGCGCTCATTCCCGCCTTTTGGCTCATTTCCCATGACCCTGCGTACCTGATGCTCGTTCAAATCTGGGGCGGGTTTGCCTGGAGCGGGGTTACACTGAGCGCCGCCAACTTTATCTACGACGCCGTGACGCCACAAAAACGCGTCCGTTGCATTGCGTACTTCAACGTTATCAATGGCGCCGCGCTTTTTCTTGGCTCCGCTCTCGGCGGTTTTCTTGGCTCCCAGCTGCCGCCACTGCTAGGTTACGGCTTGCTCAGCCTTTTTGCTGTTTCGTGCTTCTGCAGGCTAGGTTTTTACCTGCTGCTCGCGCGTTCCTTTCGCGAGGTTAGACCGACGCAGAAGGCTTCCACCAGAGAACTTCTCTTCAGTGTCGTCGGCATCCGCCCTCTCATTGGTCGCTCGCAGGAATAGCTTGTTAAACGGCCAAGCCAGATGTTTAGCAGTGTGCCGAAGAACTCTGATTACAAGCTGCTCAAAAAGACTCAGAGGAAAGGCGCGCGAAGTTCGATGAGCTGAGGCGTACGCTTCAGTACGTTGAAGCGAGTCGGGCTAGCGGAACGAAGCCTATGAGGCTTTTTCAGCAGCTTGTAGGCGCTACGGTTTGATGTCTTGAAGAAACCACTCCGAGGGGATCTCATGACCTAAGCCTTGCTCCTTTGCCGCCTTGAATGCGCAGTAGCCCATGGCGGCAAATTGAACCCCGGTGCCGACGTTATTTAAAAAGAATGTGATCTGCTGGTCGTTGTTTCTGCCAATGACTTTACCTGCGACGATGTCGCAAATTTCCGGGTAGCGGGACCAATCGCGCGGCTTTTCGCGGCGCACACCTGGCATATCCTCGACGATGCCGGGCGGTTGGTAATGATAAATGCCGCCGAATTGTGTATGGATGGCCACCACGTCGCATTTTTCCAAAGCGCCAATGTCTGTCTCGAATTCACGAATTGAGTTGTAGTGCATGCCGGGGGCGAGCCATTCGACTTTCACCACCGGTCGGGAGGAATTGGTCGCGCTGCATAGGATGTCGCAGCCTTTCACGGCTTCTTCAGGGCTGTTAACCGGTTCGCCGGCAATGCCGGTTTCTTTGGACATTTGTTCAGTGAACGTTCTGCAGTGTTCGGGGTTGGGGCTAAAGACTTTTACTTTTTCAATCGGCAGTATGGCGGTCATATAACGGTAATGCGCGCGCGCCTGCCCGCCCGATCCGATTAATATCTTTGCGCGCCATGAATTTCATCGCCAGTGCGCTGGTGACGCCGACACGGGTCTGCTGAATAAAGCCGTCCGGCATGATCGCTAAAAGCTCGCCCGTCTGCGCGCTGAAGAGTTGCACCAGTCCGAGAAACAAACCTTTGCCGGCGAGTGGAATCTTTTCCAACCGAACCGTGTTGTTGATCGTTTGCTCCTGGACGATATCCGAGGTCACCCGCAAAGCCAGAACGCCATACTTGCCAACGCCGCCGTCCACCGATTTAAAACTGTAAGTCGAATTGGGCAGCGAGTGGGGCAAATATGAGTGGCAAGTGGGGCGGTTGACGGCGCGGCTGGCAGCCTGTTCACGATAAGATTCTTCCATCACGGCAAGGCTTTCCTTAACCGTCAACGCTTTCTGAATGTCATCATTGCTGAGAATCAGGGTCACGCTTTTCCTCCGCGTCGCTATTTTTAACATTATGACTTATCCGATCCAATTTGGGTTGTCCAATCACAGCCTTTTTAATGCCGACTTCGCTGCCAGTAGATTGGGTTTGATCCTGTGAAACCACATCCGTTATCGTACTGCCATGTCGTTTAGGATTTCTGTTCAGGTAAAAACGCAAGCTCGGAAAGAAAACATCGTAAAAATCTCACAGCAGGAGTATCAAGTCTCGGTACATGCCGCGCCTGTGGCAGGAAAGGCCAACCGAGAGGTTGTCGAACTACTGGCGAGATATTTCTCCGTCCCTAAATCATCCGTGAGAGTTCTTCGCGGTCAATCTTCCCGAAAAAAGCTGGTCGAGATCGACTAACCCACGGTGAGTTTGCGCTCCGCGGAAAATCAGCTTATGGGAAGCATTAAACTTTTAAAGGACCAAAAGTGTCGAAAGCCGAAACTGCGCAAGTATTGAGCAATCCGTTAAGTCATTGGGGCCGATTGGCGGCTAACTCGAGCGCTCATCTCACCGAACATCTCTTCAACGGAGTTATTGCGGTCATCCTGCCGCTGATCACTGCCTCTCTGGGGCTAACGCTTGCCCAAGCCGGCATGTTGGCTTCAGCCCGCACCTTGATGGCTGGAGTGGCTAGCTTTCCGTCGGGCTTTTTGGCCGATCTAGCGAGTCGGCGCAATCTCCTGCTGGGAATTTGCATTGGCATGATCGGACTGGCGACTTTCGGCTTGAGCGCTGTGTCGAGTTTTCCCTTGTTGATGATCTTCATGGCGCTCAGTGGCTTGGG
>JAJONK010000601.1 GCA_021323355.1 Deltaproteobacteria bacterium | reverse complement strand
CGGCGTTCTTATCCTAGCGGGCATCGCTATCTACTTAGTTGAAATCGTAACCGGTTGAGCGTCGGATTTCGCATTGATACGAGGCACTGATCTGACGATCCAACTTCAGTGGCCACGCTGAGACTTCGCTTCGGCCTATTTCGCCAGGGATCGAGCATAGCCCAAAGCCTGTTTTTGCTCCTCTTTGGTTAGCTTCGAAGCCGGCATTTTTCCAGAACCTTCGGCAATCAATTTAAGCAATTGCTCGTCAGACTTCTTTTTGGTTTCAGTACCGACGATATTTAGGCCCTTGTCGCCAATTAGCTTTGCCATCTTCTCGTTGCCTTTGCCATCGGCACCGTGACAGCCCGCGCAGGACTTCTCGTAAAGCGCTTTGCCGCTGTCGGCATCGGCGCCGATCGCAGCCGAAGTCATTCCCGCCCAAAACATCAATCCGACTATCGTTATACCGATTTTATGACCCATTGTCGGTTTCTCCTTAGTGCTTGTTTTCGTGTTCGACTTCCAATCGCCGTGTTTGGTCAGACGCTGCTCTTGTTAACGGCCTGTGCCAGCGCTCTTAACTTTAGACGCCGTTAACAACCAACAATTCAGATTCCCTACGCGTTCTCAAATAGCGGCACGATAGCTCACCACTAGCGAGTAGACGATTAGCGCGATACCGAAAGCGGCCGGCCAACGGCTTCGCTTACCTAATGCGGCTCGGCGGTCCAAGAACGGCATACAGATCAGCACTAGGCCCACCAAACCGAATCCGAGCACGCCCAGAAGCTCACCCTCAATGCCGAGAATATGGGCCGGCAGCAGTTTGAGTGTCTGGAACATCGCCATGAAGTACCACTCAGGCTTGATGCCAGCCGGCGCCGGCTGAAATGGGTCGGCTTTCTTTCCCAGCTCCGCGGGAAAATAGGCGGCGAGAGCCGCAAGCACTCCCAGGGCACAGAGCCATCCTACCAAATCGCGGAGAAAAAAGTTCGGGAAAAAAGGCATGGTTCTTTTGGTCGCTTCGCCAGTTTCCCCGCTGGCCGGTCTGCTCATGCCGTGTTTCTGAACCAGAAAAAGATGAAGCCCGAGAACGACGGTGACGATGGCCGGCAAAATCGCCACATGAATGCCGTAGAACCTTGTGAGTGTCGCGCCAGTCACGTCATCTCCTCCTCGCAGCAGCCTCCGCAGAAAAGGCCCAACCACCGGTACGACGCCGGGAATTTCAGTGCCGACGCGAGTCGCGAAGTAGGCAAGCTCATTCCAAGGCAAGAGATATCCGGTAAAACCAAACGCCAGTGTTAGGACGAGAAGTCCGGCCCCCGAAAGCCAGGTTAGTTCGCGTGGCGATCGATACGCTCTAAGAAATAAGGCACTGAAAAGGTGGATGAACATCGCAAATATCATCAGGTTGGCCGACCAGGAGTGAATCGATCGCACCAGCCAACCAAACTCGACCTCAGTCATGAGAAATTGAATCGACTCGAAAGCCTCGCCGGCGCTCGGTCGATAGTAAAGCAGGAGCAGAATGCCAGTGATGACCTGGATCATGAACAAAAACAGAGTCATGCCACCGAAATAATACCAAAACGTGTGACGATGCAGCGGTATCTCTTTTTTCTTGGCGAGATAGGCAAGATCGCTGAGGCCGATCCGCTCATCGAGCCAGAGCCAAAGTTTGCCGTGCTTAGGGGTTGGCATTTCCATGCTGAGCTTACGGTCGTTTGTTGACAATAATTTGATCGCCCCGGACGTTGACAATGTACTCTTCCAGAGGCTTGGGCGGGGGTCCCTCGATATTCTTGCCGTTCAAATCGAAGTGGCCATTGTGGCACGCACACCAAATGTGGCTGATATCGGATCGGTACTGGACGATGCACGCCAGGTGAGTGCAGGCTGCCGCGAAAGCCTTGAGCTCGTCGTTAGGCGTCCTGATCAATATCGCCGCCTGGCTGCCGAAACGGAAGATTTGCCCGCTGTTCGGTTTCACTTCCTGCGGTTTTAGCGCCAAAGTAACCGTGTGCGCCGTCGACTCTTCCACTTCCGGCGGTATGAGATACCTGCTCAACGGATAGGTCACGGAAACAAAGAACGCCCCTGCGGTAGTGCCCAAAAACCAGTTGAGAAACCGTCTACGCCCGTTATCCAGAGCAATGGATGTTTGCTCGTCGGCCACTTTCACCTCTCTCCTGCCGAGGCTATCTTGTTTTTCTCTCCATCTGGCGGATCTTGAGAATCAAACCGATGATTAAGGCGAAAATGATCAATGCTGACACCGCCAATCCCTTACGTCTGAACTGCAACTCGTTCATCGCTTTGACGCCTCGCAAATAAGCTTTTTCAATCGCTTGCAGGCCGGGCTCGACTTCTTTATCGAGAAGTGCCTGGTCAAATCCATGGATGATTGCCCGGGCCTTGATGAGCGTGGTCTTGGCCTCATTGAGTTCGAACAATGGCTGACTCACTTCCATGCCGGCGTGTTCCGCTTTCGTCAGCACTGCGAGAGCTTTTTCATAACCGGCCTTGAGGCGATCGATCGATCCGAGCATGACAATCGCATGATTGCTGTGACAGGTCGCGCAACCGGAAATGCCCATCTGCGCGAAGATTTTGCTATGCGCGCTTTTGTTGAACAACTCGGCATTGACCGCATGGCACTGGCCGCACACATTGGCAACGGAAGACACTCCGGGCGGCGCCGCGCCGTGGTTGCCGTGGCAGTCATTGCAAGTCGGCGCCGCTAGATCGCTCTTGTTGACAATCATCTTCCAGTGGACGCTCTGTTGATACTGTTCGAGTTGGTCGGTCGGAATTTTATACGGCGCCATGTAATCCGCATTGGCGTGACACGAGCCGCAGGTGTTAGCGACCCGGGTTGGGTGCACCGACGAACGAGAATCGTTGGGCGGTCTGATCGCATGCGGCGTATGGCAGCTCGCGCAGTTCGCCACTTTTTGGTCCTTTTGCTCCTTAAGCCTCTTGCCGTGAACTGATGTGTAATATTCGGCGACCTGATCTACGCGCAGCGACGGATTATATCGCCTCATGAAGCTGGCATCCGAGTGGCACTTGCCGCATACTTCGACCACTTGAACTGGCGTGGGCTTGCCGATGTAGCCTTTCTTCCGGTCCATCGCTTCCAGGCCCATAATGTTAGGATCGCCGCCGTGACACGCCGCGCAGCCAAAGTCCTTGGCGGCATGGACATCAGATTTGTAATCTTCGGCGGGCTTGGTGAGAGTTGCAATGCCCAGGGCTAAATGGCAGGTGGCGCAATTATCATTGGCCGGCTGCGCATTGGAAACGGTAACCGTAACGAAACCAATTACGGCGACCATAAACGCCAGAAATATCGTGCTAGTGCGTTTCACACTCAGTCTGATTTATACAAGGAAGGGAATCTACCGTACGACTCTCAAAACCGTTGGGGAGAACCCGTACCGGTTAGGGCCCGACTTTTACCGCCGTCACATCCCCCTTGACGCCAAGACCTAACGTCATAGGCAAGGTCACATAATGCCGCCGGTTGGACACTGCGTCATCGAAGATACTAAATCCGATCGGGTAAGCGATTCCCGGTCGCAGAACCTTGTCGTCTGCATTGCCGGTATTTAGTTTGCGCCGCAGTTCGACCACCCAGTGTCCATCGACATACCGCCCATAGGCTTGGACGTCGGCAGCGCTTCCCTCGGGCTCGCGCTGGAGATACTGCGGCAACAGATCACCCACGGCGAACTTTGCATTCGGGTCGAGTGCCACCGCGGTCTTCTTCTCGATCAGCGCTGCCTTTCCCATCCGCGCAGCGAGTTCCGATTCGGGGATGGCTCGAAAGCTGGTGAGTTTTTCGTCGTACATGAACTGAGGTTTAGGCGGGTTAAAAAATGGCGAGCGGCCTGCATCGCCGTTGCGGTACTCTAGCACCCAATCATCGCTCGCGTACCCGACAGCGTTAGAGCGAGCCGCGCGCCACTGCCACAGGTCGAGATACTTCCCGGCCATTTTGAGTTTGTTTAGTTCCGCCGCCGGCTTCACTTTATCCCAGGCGCCGGCGTCATCTTGTGCCGTCCGCGTAATCAACAAGTATTTTCGGATGTCCCCGACCCGTCGGCCCTTCTCGCCCCAGTATGGATGTGGATCAATCGCCTTACGGGGAACGTCTCCGGGCATCGCGCGCATGCTGTTGTGGCAAGTCATCCAACATCCGACCTGCGAAAAGGTCGCGCCTGCACCGTCGTAGGCGGTTACGTTGTTCGGATCATCCAACAGAATCGCTAGCCTGTCCTCATAGCTGGG
>JAJONK010000103.1 GCA_021323355.1 Deltaproteobacteria bacterium | reverse complement strand
GAGCAATTCAGCAATACCGGCGATCAGCGTTTTACCATGAGTCACGTAGTGACCTATAAGCCTTCTGATCCTCTCGCTTTGATTTTCGAGTACACTTATGGCCGAGAAGAGGATGCCTCCTTGGGTGGGACGAGGGACGCCGTATGGCAAGGAGTTGCCGGGATTGCGTCATACGGCTGGACTGACCGCTTCACGACCGCTCTGCGAGGGGAGTTTTTCAATGACCGAGATGGTGCTCGCTTGGGCGGCAACTTTACCGGAACCCATGCCAACAACAGTGTTGCCGAAGTTACTCTGACGGGTGCTTATAAATTTACCAAAATGTTCCTCGGCAGAGTTGAAGTCCGCCAGGACTGGTCTGATGAAACGTTCTATAGGAAAGGCGCATCATCAGCCGATAAAAATCAGACGACCCTTGCCGGCCAGCTAATATACACGTTCTAGGACGATTGCCTCCTCCTAGGCGGGACGGGGAACGGCGTTATGCTGTTCCCCGTTTTTTTGGCTGTCCACCTTAAAACTCCAAGGACTACGCCCCTCGCCAGCCTTTGCAAGTTGGCTGTGTGAATTCGTTGACATGCATCATTCCAGCGCTATAGAGCGGCGCAATGCGCGCAGATTTTCTCCTACCATTCTACATTCACTAGAGCGAGCGGGCGGTTACTTAGGTATTGTTTTTCATCAGAAGAAGTTGCAAGTGTGTTGGAACGCTCTGTCACTGATGGATCAAAAGGCCGTGATTGGAATAATTCGCGCAGGCGAAAATCGCGGCTGCGGATTCGATTGGCAATAGGGCGTGGTGAGCTCGAGTTAAGCCAGGAATCGGTTTTAAGAAAAGATGATGTCATCGAAGACAATAATTACAGCGGTCGTTGTCGCGATCTTTACCGGATCTCTCATCTCGTGGGCGGTGTTGAAAAATCCCCGGCGAGAAAATCCCCGGTCCGAGGAGTCTCTCAACAGGCTAGCCGCCGAAATTAATCGCAGAGTGCCGGTCATGATCGATAAAGAGACCGAGTTGCTACCTGCAGTCGGCGCAGAGGGATTGTTGACCTATAACTATCGGTTGGTGAGTTATTCGGTTACTCAGTTTGATGCCACCAGATTCGCTGTGGGAGCAAAAGAAAGAGTGACTCAAGGCGCATGCAATCGTCCAGAGACGCGAGATGATTTACTAAAAAATGGCGTGACGCTGCGTTATTCTTATTACGACAAAGACAAGCAACACATCGCGACCATCGACATATCCTCGGCAGACTGCGGATTCTAACCTGCACCAAGCCTAAGTCTGTGAGGCTGATCCGCGGTCAGCATCGTTCTAGGCGGGATGCTGAAACTTATGCTGATTAATATTTCTGAAGTCTCGCCACACAGGCAGCCGGCGAATTTAGCTTCTGTGAAGTCTCTATGAGATGACGGTTGAACGTTTTTTTGTGCCAGGATTCCAGGCTGCCTACCAAGTGAACTTTGCTCCGACCGTCGTTTCCAATACTTTGGATCGATAGGTCGATGGGCAGTACCTAAAAAAACAGCCTATCGATAGATTACGGAATTCATAACGAACAGCTCTCCTGGGCCTGATTAGAATTCGCGCGCCACCTGAAATCCAGAATGACATAGTCGTTGCAGGCTACTTCAAAATCTCTTTAGCCCGCGGAATAAGCGACTTGTCCAGGTTGAACACCTCATGGACATTGCGTTCCAGTTCAGCGCCATCGAGGGGATTGATGTCGAGCTTGGCTTTGGTCGCATCTGCCAGAAATTCCGGATCCTTCATGGTTTCCATGAAGGCGCGGCGCAGGATCTGCACCCGGTCTTTTGGCGTTCCAGGAGGTAGCACATACGGCCGCGCCGTCGGGCCGACACTGTGGACCAAAGCGATAATCAGTTTCTTTGCTTCCTCGGTCTTGGCGAAATCGATGGCCAAGGGCAATTTCGGGTGTTCCGCGTGCGGCTTGGCAATATTTTGTAATACGATCGTTACGTCGCCCGAACTAAGCTCCTTACTCCAGGTGGCTTTGAAGGATTCCCAGGAATTGCAGATGCCGGTGATCTCGCCGCTGTTGAAGGCGAGTCGCACGTCGGCAGTTCCTTTATAGCCGCTGACCAGCTGCATCGGTAGGCCGATCGTCGCCGCCAAAACTTTTGGGATGTCATCTGTCGCCGAACCTGCGCCAACCCCGCCCAGCTTAACCGCGGTCTTGGAAGACAACCATTGTTCAATGGTCGTGATGCCCGTGCTCTTGGCCGCACCTAGCATGTAATTGTCTTGAGCCGGCACGCCGATAAATTGGAACTTGGTCGACTCGAATTCGACTCCCGGCTTACCCAAAAGCTGCTGCAAGAAAAGACCGCCGATAAAATGACCGATGGTTAGTCCATCGGGCTTTGCCACGTTGTACATGTGGTTGGCAGAGATCAGAAATCCGGCTCCTGGCATGTTTTCCACGGCAAGGGTGGGATTGCCGGGGATGTGTTTGCCCATATGGCGGGCAAGCGTGCGGGAGTAAGTGTCGTAACCGCCGCCGGCAGAGGCTCCGACGATGATTCGTACGGTCTTGCCCTTGTAGAACGGATCCTGCGCGTGCGCGGGAGCATACGTAAAACTGGAATACGAAAGGGTTAGCAAACCCATGATCAACATCATCGGCGTCCGAGCCATAAGACCTCCCCGTACCTCGAGTTGTCTTTACTGCAAGATCTCTTTCAATTGGGTTACCAGGCTGGCGTCCATCTTGAAGAGCGCGGTGACAATTTTCTCGATGTCCTCGCCTGTCAGCGGATCAGTGTCCAGCCTCGATTTTTTTGCATCAGCGAGAAACTCCGGGTCCTTGAGAGTATCGACAAATGCTTTGCGCAGGACCTGCACACGGTCTTTGGGTGTTCCCGGCCCGAGTGCGTAGGGTCTGGTTATTGCGGCAGGATCATGGCCGCCGTATTTCAGAAGCTGCTTGCTATTTTCGTTGGGAGCAAAATCGATGGCATTGGCTATGTTCGGCAACTCCGGATGGGGTCTGGGATTGACTTGCAAAACCACGGAGACATTGCCCGAATCGAGTCCCTGACGCCAGATCGACTTGATTGATTCCCATTGCCAGCAACCGCCGGCGACTTCTCCAGCTTCGGCGGCGAGGCGAACTTCAGCCGTGCCTTTGTAACCGGCGACCAGCTGAATCGGCAGTTTCAGCGCGGCAATTAACAGCTTTGCGGTATTGTAAGTCGTATCTCCGGGTGCTACACCGCCGAGTTTGACCGGCGTCTTGGCATTTCTCAGCGCATCGACCGAGGTAATGCCGCTGGCTTTGGTAAACGCGCACGCAACATTGTCCTGCGTCGGAATACCAATGTACTCGAATTTACGAGCATCAAACTCTATGCCTGGCTTGCCGATGATCTGGTTGATCACTTGATTGCCATGGAAATTTAGAATTGTCAGTCCGTCGGGCTTGGCGACCTTGTAGACGTGATTAGCCGCCACCAGACTGGCGGCTCCCGTCATATTCTCGACTACAATCGAGGGATTTCCTGGTATGTGTCTGCCGATATGACGTCCAATCACACGGGAGTAGGTGTCGAAACCACCGCCAGCGGAAAAACCCACAATCAACCTAATTGTCTTGCCCTCATAATAAGGAGCCGCGGCGCCCGCCGGGACGGCCAATAGGAAGCTAAGAATAAGCGCTGAAAAACCCTTGCCCAGGAACTTGAACATAAACTCTCCTCTAGTGAGATTATAGTCTGCGGGAATTATTATGTTTAAGCTGCGCTGTCAACGGTCGCGCAGCATCTCAGCCCGAAGCTCCGCCTCCCAAGCCCGGCTGCCGTCGATTTGCCATTGGCATTGTAAATCGCGGATCTGGTTGCGGTCAGTAAATTTGGGTATCTCATTGAGCGCGGTCTTTAGAACCGCTTCGTGGCGATCGCGATCATGCGGTGGACCGAAGGTCCGGCCTACCGGATGATCGACAAAGACAGCTCGCGGCGGAGTCACCTTGGTCATTATGTCTAGAGCGGTGCCGATCACCAGGGTGGGAATGCCGCGCGCCTCGATGACATGGGCGATGAGACCGACGGTCTCATGGCAAAACGGTCAGTAGGGCACCAGCAAGGCGAGATCCACGCCCATCTTTTTTAAATCAGCTGCAATCGCGGGGGCGAGCTCGTATTCGATTTCTTGCGGGCGGCGAACGCCGCCCATGAAAGAGAAATGAAACGGCGAAATTGCGCCGATGGTGCCGTGCTGCGCCAGAGAAGTAAGCGCCGTGCGTGGAAAAATAATTTCGGGATCCTGTTTGGGTACCCGGCCGATCCCGGAGTGGTGATCGATAATAATCACGCCGACGGGATCAGCCGGAATGCGTCGATAGCTCAGGTCTTCGCGCGGCGCAAAGGGCTCCTGATCTTGTAGCCGCAGGGCTGCGCTGGACAAAAGGGCAATTGTTGATTGATTGACGGGCTTGGTGATAGGCGACCAAGCTTGCTTCGATGGCGGGACTAGAACGCGCGGCGGCTTGGGCGCGCCGGCCTGAGCCATGATGGGAAGATATTCGAACGACATAGTTCTACCCCTCCGTTCGGAGGATTATTCACTCCGTGATCGTCTTCAACTCTTCGGACGCAGCATACAAATATACGATGACCCCATCACAATGACATTCAGATCTGAGACAGCCGCGCGCTGCATGTCTCACATCTTATACAAGTCTATCGCAGCCGGCTCTTGGCGAAACCTGGCCTTGCTCTTGCGTTGTACTCCGGCAAGGAGGAACAAACAATGGATGCGCTTGAACTCTTAAAACAGGATCACGCGAAAGTTAAAGAGCTGCTGGAGAAGGCGGAAAGCGCGGAACAAGGCAAAGAACGCACCGCCATCTTCGAAAAAATCAAAACTGAATTAGAAACTCATGCGCGGATCGAAGAAAACGTTTTCTATCCCGCGGTGCAGAAAAACGAAGAGCTCAAAGACATGGTTCTCGAATCCATCGAAGAGCATAAACAAGTTAAGACTCTGCTGCGAGAAATGGATAACCTGTCAAAGGATAGTGAGAAATTCGAGCCGAAGCTCAAGGTACTAAAAGAAAACGTTGAGCATCATGCGGAGGAAGAGGAGGAAGGAAAGATGTTTCCGAAGGTGCGCAAGCTTTTTAGCGCAACCGAGCTGCAGGAACTCGGAGCGGAACTGGAAGCGGCAAAAGGAAACCGGGAGCGCAAGGCAGGTTAAAGTATTCCGAAACGACCTGTGCGACAGCAAACGGAGGCATGCATGGAAACGTATGATGTAGCGACCCAAACGAATGGTTTACCGAATAAAATCGATAGTGAAGATCAAGTCACAAAGAATATCGAATCGTATACGGCGGCTATACCCTCCTCAGCCTACCTGGGCGTGGCAGTTGGGGCCATGGCGCTTTCCTTGTTCTGTCAGATCACCGGGCGTGGAAAGTGGGGTAATTTCATAGCGCAGTGGGTGCCCACCTGGTTAATCATCGGCGTCTATAACAAAATGGTTAAGCTGGAAGGCCACGACCGGTACGATCGCGGCATCATGAATGAACCAGTGGGTGATTACAGTTGCGAGTTCTGCGATAGTAAATTTAGTTTGCACTCGGATCTCGAGAACCACAGAAAGCATTGTAGTGTGCGCAGTCCAGTCAGCTAAAATAGCCAGGCGGAGCAGTCGGGTAGAATCGTTGAGCAACCGATTGCTTCGCTCTGCTTTAATTCTGTAAGTCCGAATTAACGGTCCGACCCCGTCATTCCCGAGTCACTTCAGCTTTAGCAATCAGCCAGCGACCATCTCTCTTGGTTCCGTGAAATTCATAGCTGCCCGTTGAACCCGTGCTAAACCCCAGCACCTTTATGCCGTCCAATTGGTAGTTGCCTTTGACGATCGCATTATCGCCGTCGGTAGAGACCCCGTGGATACTATTCGTTAGTTTTGTGTCTTTCAGCATCCCGTCATGGTGTTGGGCTATCGTGTTCTTGATTTCTTGACGAGATTTTATTTCCGAGCCGGTGGGTAGACGCAACACACCATCGGGCAAAAACAGTTTCGCTATTTTGTCGGCATCGCCGTGATTCCATGCCTGCACCAGTTCTTTCACAGTGGACTCAGGAGCTTCGTCCGTTCTTGGCGCAGGTTCCCAGACTTGCGGTGCCACATCCTTGCCCTGGTCCCCGGCCTCAATAGGTTCATCCGATGATTGGGCAGAGGCCGTGGTCTTCGCTTCTTCAATTGCCGGTGGGTTGCGAGTTTGCTGTGTGCCGACAAAGGCGAAAGCTAATAAGAAAACAGCCGATAGGGCAAACGCCGCCCATGCCTTGTGAGAGACTTTAACTTCCGTAGCCATTCGGAATCGCGCACGCAAATGCAGTGCCTGATCTTTGCAGGGAAAATATATAACTCACGTTTGTGGTGTTTCAATTAAAAGACATTACTGTCGGTTTACGCTAGGTCTCTTCTGACGGTCCTCGCTGCTTCCATCTCCCGCGAAGCGAGATGCGATCAGATCTGTGTAGTATTGCGACTGCGACTGCTAGTTTAAGCGCATGGAGATACAGTTATTGAAGCTTAGCATGAGCGACGCGGACCTAAACCAATTGGCATCTCGAATTTTCGTCTGGCCCGACGCTATCCGTGACGTTGGTTTCGCTGTCACGCCGGAAGGCATTCGGGTCATGGGGATTTATCAACAATTTATCCGGATTCCCTTCCAGATGCTCTGGCAATTATCAGTTTCCGAAGGCAAGGTCATCGGCCGCATTGAACGGATGAGAGCAGGATTCATAAGCCTCGGTTTTTTCAAAGGGTATCTTCTGAAGCATATCGCTGCTGCAACGAATATCGCTATCCGTAGCGGGAAGTTGGTATTTGACGTTGATGCCCTGCTTGCGGATAAAGGCTGGCCGGTGCGACTCAACTTGACTTCAATCGGGTGTACTCTGGGTAGTTTGATCCTAGAGAGCCGTACGCCTGATTCTCTCCAGGAACCTTAAAGCCACTGACGGATCGCAGATGTCATCTGCTGAACTCGATCGATAAACAGAAGAGTGAACAAACTCGTTGTCCCTGCCGGCTCCCTTTCAGGCTGATTTTTGCGCCGGGCGGAGTGATTTACCGAGGTCGATGTGATAAGCAATCTCCACCTATGGCAGATGTGGCGGCGAATTATCGAGAGATCGTTGCACGGATCGCGCAGGCGGCTGTTTCGAAGGGACGAGACCCGCGCGATGTTAAAATTCTTGGAGCCGCCAAAGCACAAGACATCAAATCAATCGAAGCTGCCATTGAGGCGGGTGTGTTGCTCATCGGTGAAAATTACGTTCAGGAGGCAAGCCGCAAAAGAAAAAGTCTTCCCCGTAGCGTCGAATGGCACATGATTGGTCACTTGCAGCGTAACAAGGCAAAAGCAGCAGTAGAAATATTCGACGTCATTGAGTCTCTCGATAATGCTGAACTGGCGCGCGAGCTCGATAAGGAAGGCCGAAAAAGAGATGTCCGAGTGCGGGCGCTCATTCAGATCAACATCAGCGGTGAAGAAACGAAGTCCGGGATTGCCAAGGCCAAAGTCGCGGAACTTTTACGCACTGTCGGTCGGCTCGACCATGTCAGAATTGAAGGACTTATGACTGTTCCGCCTCTTAGCGAAAATTGTGAAGAGACTCGGCGAAAATTGTGAAGAGACTCGGCCTTACTTTCGTGAACTGCGCCAGTTGCGCGATGAACTGCACAGCTTGAAATTGCCGAACGTCGACCTTAGGGAGCTATCGATGGGGATGACGCATGATTATCTAGTTGCTGTTGAAGAAGGCGCAACCATTGTGCGAATTGGCACAGCCCTGTTTGGTCCGAGACGAACGTAACCGCGAAATGTTTATTCTTGCTAATTTTATCATTGCCACGGCCCAGGTTCTGGACTTCTTGCTTTGGGTTTACCAGTGGATTTTGATTGCTCGAGTGGTGATATCCTGGATTGATGCCGATCCCTATAATCCGATAGTCCGATTCATTTATAATTTGACGGAGCCGGTGCTCGAGAGGGTTCGTGAACGACTACCTCTAATTGCCGGCGGATTTGATCTTCGGCGGATTTGATCTTTCGCCTCTGGTTGTTTGGCTCGCCATCTGGTTTATCAAGCGATTTCTGGTTCAATCGCTTTATGACCTTGCTTATGCGTTGAGATAATCGCCAGGGATGCGTTCGTGAAATCTCTCCACGGCCGACATTCGCGTGAATCGAATGCTCGACCCGCTGTTTATGGCCGCATTGGTCTTGCCAATCGCGCGGCGGCCGGAGGCGTTGGCCACAGTAAGGACTAGTGACGTCTGAGCCTAAGAGAAAGAAGACTGTTCGGCTCGTATCTTAGTTTCGGCATTATTCATTAAGGGAGATTGTTCTCATGAAGATTTTCTTAGAAGGGCACTGGGTTGATAAGGCCAACAAGATCGAGG
>JAJONK010000600.1 GCA_021323355.1 Deltaproteobacteria bacterium | reverse complement strand
CCTCTGACATTGACGGCAATTACGTCGACATATCCGAGCATGGATTTCTGACGGTTGAACCTGTAGGCGAAAAAAAGCCGAACTAAGACCTGGTCGAGGAAGACGGAGGCAGCATTTCGATGGCCCTTTACCATCGGAAAATTCTCTTTATCTTTGCGTTGGCAGTCGGTTTTTTACCGGCCCAATCTCCTGCGCAGATCAAATCGAACTTCTCTTCCAGCATCACCAGCGAAAGCATGGCCGCGGTCTGGATTGCTAGAGACCGGGGCCTGTTCAAGAAGTACGGATTGGACGTCCAATATATTCTCATGCCGCGTTCGCCGCTGGCTGTTTCCGCGCTGGTCGCAGGCGAGATCGACATGGCAGTGATCGGTCCGGGACATTTGGTCAACGCCGCCGTTGGCGGCACCGATGTGATCGGCATAGCCAATTTCGCGCAAAAACTTGATTATCGTCTAAACACGAGACCGGAGATCAAGAAAAAGGAGGATCTTCGCGGTAAGCGGATCGCCATCAGCGGCCCCGGCTCTACATCTCACTTGGTTTCGTTACTGGCATTGCAGCACTTGGCGCTCGATCCCAATGCAGCCAAGATCGCTTTTCTGACGATTTCGGGCACTGAGATCAATCGCCGGCTCGCGCTCGAAAGCGGCAGCATCGATGCCACGACACTGAACGGCTCGGTGGGCGATCTGTACGGGCAGAAGGGCTACCCGGTGCTGTTCAATTTCAAGGGTTCGGGAGTGACGATGCCGCAAACCATGCTCGTCACCACACGACGCTTGGCGTCGACCAAACCCCAGGTCGTAGAAGCGTACGCGAAGACCATTGTCGAAGCCATCGCGGTGATGTTCGATCCAGCCAACAAAGAAACCGTCACACGCACGATCGCTTCGAACTTGCGGCTATCAAATCCGAGCGACGCCGAGGAAGCTTATCAGTCGGTTATCAATTCTTATGAACGGGTCCCCTATCCCTCGCTGGAAGGAATGCACCGCCTGCACGGATTGCTCACTACCATCAATCCGAAGCTTGCCGGTGTGAAGATCGACACAGTGGTCGATCCGTCGTTCATCAGCAAACTCGATAGCTCAGGCTTCGTTCAAAGCGTCTCGAAGCGTTAACTGAATCTATCAAGACCAACTGTAATCCGTCGCAAACATTCCTATGACAAGCAAGCATGCATCGGTAGTTGTCGTCGGCGGTGGCAGCGCAGCTTTTGAGGCGGCAGTCGCCGCCAGGCAGGGCGGCGCGCCGTCAGTGATCATGTTGGAAAAGGCGCCGGAGCCGGAATTCGGCGGCAACGCTCGCTTCTCTCATACCGGCTTTCGCTTTGTCTATTCAGGCGCCGATGAGATCCGCCGGTTCTTGCCCGAGATGGACTCCGCAACGTTTAAGACTTTGCAGTTACCCGGCTATGCTCCGGAGGATTTCACGGCAGATCTCATGAGAGTGACCCGCGGACGGATCAACAAAGATTTAGCCGAAGTGCTGGTAAACGAGTCTAACGGAGCGATCGACTGGATGCGCGAACTCGGAATCCAGTGGGAGCCGGCCGGCTCGGTCGAGATCGGCGGCAAACGTTACTTCGAACCCGGTATCGTGATTCATCCCACCGGCGGAGTCGGTGGGGGTGTCAGTCAACTCAATCAATGGCGCGCTATCGCCAGCCGCATGGGAATCGAAATTTATTTTGACTCTCGGGTGCGTGAACTTCTGGGCAATGACCGGCATATCGAAGGGGTCCGCGTGTCGGATGGCAGGGAAGAATACGAGTTGCGCGCCGGAGCCGTAATTCTCTGCGCCGGCGGGTTTCAGGCCAACCCTGAAATGCGCGCGAGGTATTTGGGCGCCAACGCAGATCTGATGAAGGTGCGCGGCAGCCGCCATGATACGGGCGAGGTGTTGCAAATGGCGCTCGTCGTTACGGCTATACGTTCGGCATCACCGTGAACTCGCTGGGACAGCGTTTCTTCGATGAAGGCGAGGCGCATCACTCCTATACCTATGCTAAAACCGGCTGGGCGGTTTTGGGCGAGCCCGGCGGAGTCGCGTACCAAATTTATGATCGTAAAGGCGTCGCGCTGTGCGACAAGAGCTACTATGAGTTTGCCGCTCCTGTATGAAATCCCGTTCGATGCCACCCGTGCCGACGGCCGCTGCACCGAAGGAATCACACCGCGCAAATCCAATTGGGCCCTGCGCATCGACGAGCCGCCATTCCACGCATATCCCGTGACCGGCGGCATCACCTTCACCTTCGGCGGCCTCGAAGTAAATCGGCAGGCGCAGGTGCTGAACACAGGCGGACGGCCGATACATGGCCTGTTTGCCTCCGGGGATATTCTCGGATTATTTTTCCACAATTATCCATCCTGCACAGGTCAGACGCGGAACGTGGTCTTTTCACGCCTGGCCGGCAGGCACGCGGCGGCGCAAGGTTTGTGATCGGGCAGGACAAGAAGCTACTGATTCGCCATAGTACATAAGGAGGATTGGAACCATGCCGAAACTGAAACATCTTGCTATTCGCACGGAAGACACTGGCAAGCTCGCGACTTTTTATATGGACGTTTTCGAAATGCAGGTGCTGCACAAGGACAAGAACGAAGGCGGCGCGATCTTTCTCACCGACGGCTACTTCAATTTGGCGATATTACCGAATCACGAGCAGCAGGCGCCGAACGGTCTTTATCATTTTGGTTTCGAAGTTGAGAACGGTGAAAAGATCGTCGACAGACTGAAGAAGGTAAATCCCAACAAACTGCCGAAGCCGCGGCCGAATGGTCGTCCCTACGCAGAAACTCGCGGTTCCGATCCGGACGGCAACTACTTCGACATTTCCGAGCACGGCTTTTCCAATGTCGTTCCCCTGGGGGAGACTAAGGACAAAGCTAATTAGAGCGCCTTTGTTAGCGGATCGGATTCAAACCGGTGGTCGCCTGTTCCGCCACCAGTTAGCTGGACTCGTCTACCTTGGACAGGCGTAATCCTAGATGAGAACTGAAACCATACCGGTCGTTGTTGTCGGCGGCGGTAGCGCCGCTTTCGAAGCCGCGGTGGCGGCAAAACAGGCGGGCGCGCCTCGAGTCGTCATGTTGGAAAAAGCGCCCGAACCCGAGTTTGGCGGCAACGCGCGGTTTTCACATACCGGCTTTCGCTGGGTATTTTCCGGTGCCGACGAGGTCCGTCAATTCTTGCCGGAAGTCGATGAGCAGACGTTTCAGAAGCTGCACCTGCCTGCCTATTCCGCCGAGCAGTTCACGGCCGATCTACAGCGGGTAACCCGCGGGCGAATCAATAGGGAGCTTGCTGACGTGATGGTGCAGCAGTCCAACGCCGCAATGCATTGGATGCGCGAGCTCGGGATCAAATGGGAGATCGACAGCCATGTTTTGATCGATGGCCGCTACTATTTTGAGCCGGGCTTGGTGATCCATCCGGTCGGCGGTGTTGGCGGCGGATTGGGCCAACTGATGCAATGGCGCGAGATCGCGACGCGGATGGAGATCGAGATTCGCTATGAGTCGCGGGTTAAGCAGTTGATTGGCAATGACAGGCGCATGGAAGGCGTGGCGGTGTCGGATGCCAACGAAGAATACGACATCCATACTGGTTCGCTGATACTTTGCGCCGGCGGATTTCAAGCCAATCCTGAAATGCGCGCGCGCTATCTCGGCGCCAACGCCGATCTGATGAAAGTGCGCGGCAGCCGCCATGACACCGGCGAGGTGCTGATGATGGCGTTAGCCTTGGGGTGTAAGGCCTCGGGACACTGGCAAGGCGCCCACGCCACGCCTATCGACTCAACTTTTCCGGACGTGGAAATCGGCAGCAAGGCCAATCGCTACGGTTATCCTTACAGCATTACGGTGAATTCATTGGGACAGCGGTTTTTC
>JAJONK010000599.1 GCA_021323355.1 Deltaproteobacteria bacterium | reverse complement strand
GGTCGATGCCCGACCACAAGGCATAGCCGGCGCGAGCGCCGGCTGAGCAGACGTTGGTGTGGCTGTTATGGCCGTCGATGCCCCACGAATGTAAGATCCGCTGATGGTAGAGCAATTCATGACCCGGTCTGCCGACGTGGTACATAATTTCGTTGCGGCGTTCTTCTTGAAGCGCTTTGCGCACCCGCGTCGCAATGTCATCGAGAACTTCGTCCCATGAGACCCGTTCCCATTTGCCTTCGCCTCTTTTGCCAACCCGCCTGAGCGGATACTTGATGCGTTCCGGGTCGGTCACTTGATTAAGAGTTGCCGGACCTTTGGCGCAGTTGCGTCCTCTGCTGCCGGGATGTTCAGGATTGCCTTCGAAGCGTCGAATACGATGGCTGTCTTTCTCGACGATCGCGACCAGACCGCAAGCCGCTTCGCAATTGAAACAGATGGTCGGAATGATCCGGCAGTGTTTCTCTACTTTTCTTGGCCATTGGGCGGTGTCGTATTCCACCCAATCGTCCCATTTCTCGACAGCGGGAAAATTGGCCAGCCCGCCGCTCACGCGTTCGAGGTTGGCTGCAGCCGGATGAAGTGGGGTACGAGTGTCATTCATTTGAAATCCTTCTTAGCTTAAGGGTAGCGCCTGGCCCGCCTTGATCCACAGATGCTCGTACATCCACAAGCCAAACAGCGCCAAAATTGCGGCGATCACATTCGGGAACACCGAACCTATGGGCAATAGGATCAACAGCACCGGCAGGATGGTGCCGAGCCCGATAACGAATATCCAAAATGATTTTCGCAGCGCTCCTTTGGTCAACAATTCGCCCGCTCGCACTGCGTCGTCGGCGCCATGCTTCAAAAACAGCTCGGCAAAAATCATCCCGACGCTGACGAGCAGCGAGATCACGAGCAAGTTAGCCAGCCAGTAAAACATCGGCACGGTGACTCCGGTAAAAACGCCCACCAAAGTAAGCATCGCCGCGCCGGCTATGATCGCCTGCGCCAGCAGATGCCAAAACAGTAGTGGACTTTGCCAGAAATCTCTTCCCCGAGCCTGAGCGAAGAGAAATGCCGAATACCCAGCTGAGGCGATCGCAAATAACGCCGCCGCCCAGATCACGACGTTGGAGACAGTGCCGGTGAGAACTCTTTGCCCCAGCCACAACGCTGCCAAAGCTCCGAAAATCATCAGGACATAGCCGCCTAATGTTAACCACGAGTTCAAATTGGGTTTAGTCAGCAAGAAAAAAAACCGCGACGGTTTTTTGAGATCGAAAACCAGCAGCAACATCGTCGCTGTAAGAAAAATCAACGAAATGATCGGGCTGAAGAAATTCAGAACCAACTCGTCATGTTGGAAGCCCATGTTTAAAAACAACGTCGAGAGCAGCAGCACACCCGCGGCAATGGATTTGGTCCAAAGGTAGGTCGCGATCTTTTTCCCCCAAGGAATCATATGCGGCACGTCGTAGACCTCGCGGGCGCCGCCCGGCACCGGCCTGTCGGCTCTGCCACGGCCCAATGCATAAAGGTCTTCGCCAGGCGGCTTCTCCGCCCAGAAATGGCTCGACTGCGGTTCCATCATCGCCGGGGTGAGCAAATCGCCCTCAACGCCGGCGTAGAAGAGTTTTGGTTTCGTCCCTTTCTCCGGCTTGCGAACCGTGACTTTGTCCATCGCGATGCGCCGGCTGATATCGCTCTGCGGATCGTCGAGATCTCCCGAAAGGATCGCTTGCGTCGGACACACCACTTCGCAAGCAGGCTTATAGCCCATCTCGACTCGAGATGCATCGAAGTTACACTTAGCCGCCGTGTTACGATCCGGATCGATATAAAGCGCGTCGTAGGGGCATGCTTGCATGCAGGATTTACAACCGATGCAGCGCTCGTGGTCGAAGTCAACAATACCGTCGGGCCGGCGAAAAAGTGCCACGGTCGGGCAGATCTCGATGCAGGGCGCATCGTCGCAGTGGTTGCACCGAAGCACGGCAAAGTGGCGCCGGGTCTCTGGATAAACCCCTTTTTCGACGTACTTCACCCAAGTCCGGTTCACTCCGACGGCAATATTGTGTTCTTCCTTGCATGCCACCGTGCAGGCATGACAACCGATGCAACGGGTGTTCTTCCTTGCATGCCACCGTGCAGGCATGACAACCGATGCAACGGTTCTGATCGATGACAAATCCGTAGCGCATTGAGGACCTTTCGTCTTAAAATGCCGACCAACGAGAATAATTCTTAGCAAAGGCGGCGCGAAACTCCAACCAGGACGCCGCTATAAGGATGAATTATGAAGGATGAAATCTGAGAATAAACCCGCTGTAGAGGGCTTGTCTCAGCATTTCGCTTTCATCCTTTCACGGTTGCCTGCATGAGGCTTGTTTCGGCAGCCTGCTAGTTCTTACCTAGGGACACCATGAAGATTCCCGCCACCACCATGGCGGCGCCGGCAACTTTGCGCCGGGTCACAATCTCTATCTGCCGCGCCATCAAAGGCGTCAAGATAAGCACGAATACCGCGTAGCTATTAATCAGCGGAGCAATAATCGTGACCCGCTCCATGCTTAAGGCAACATACATACATAGGAAAGACCCGCCGGTAAAAATCCC
>JAJONK010000102.1 GCA_021323355.1 Deltaproteobacteria bacterium | reverse complement strand
AAAGTTCTCTGCGGCGAAGTGCACGATGATAACGCTTTTGCAATGGGCGGGGTTGCCGGACACGCCGGTTTGTTCTCCTCCGCGCGCGACATTCATACACTTGTGGGTCAGTTGGATCGCTGCCTGCGCGGCTGCGATTCATTCTTGCCGCAGCGGTTGGTTCAAGAGTTCTTTACCAAGGATGATTCTGTAGCTCATTTCACGCACGCATTGGGTTGGGACACTCCTGCGCCGAAAAACTCCTCCAGCGGAATGCACTTCTCGCGCAGGTCCGTCGGACACCTTGGCTTCACTGGCACCTCGCTCTGGTGGGACTTGGAGAAGAATTGTCATGTGATTCTATTGACCAATCGCGTTCACCCGAATCGAAACAATGAAAAAATTAAACAGTTTCGACCGAAGATTCACGATCTGATTATGCAGGCAATTAATCCATGAACGAACTACCAGCCACAGGAAGTCACATACATTTAATAGCCATATGCGGAGTCGGGATGGCGTCATTGGCGGGTCTTCTTAAGGATCAGGGATATCGTGTCACCGGCTCGGATCAGAATGTTTATCCGCCGATGAGCACCTATCTGGCGCAAGCCCGAATCGATGTACAAAATGGATTCAACGCGCAACATCTTGCCGATCGGCCTGACTTGGTGATTATCGGCAACGCTGTTTCGCGGGGCAATCCTGAAGCAGAAGCTGTTCTGGACGGCAAGATCCCCTATCTTTCATTCCCGCAAGCTCTCGGTAAATTCTTGATCGGCGCGCGCCAGTCTATCGTTGTCACTGGCACACACGGTAAAACGACCACGACGGCTTTGGCGGCTTGGGTGCTGAAACGCGCCGGCCTTAACCCGGGGTTTTTTGTCGGCGGCGTGCCGCTTAATTTTGGCAGCGGCTGGGATCCAGGTGAGAGCGATCACGTGGTTTTGGAGGGCGACGAGTACGACAGCGCCTTCTTTGATAAAGGCCCCAAGTTTCTCCACTACCGCCCGCAAAGCGTTATTCTTACCAGCGTAGAATTTGATCACGCGGACATCTATCGCGATTTGGATCACCTGAAGGAAGCTTTTCGATCTCTGGCTCGGCTTATCCCCGCCAGCGGGCTGCTAGTTGCCTGCTACGATTATCCTGCGGTGCGAGAAGTCGTGGAAGTCGGTTCCTGCCGGATCGTATCGTATGGCGATGACGAAAATTGTGATTGGACGGTGCGCAGTGTCCGAACAGAAGGGCGTCGGAGTTACTTTGATCCCTGCTTTAGAAAAATTAGTGAGGGCACGGTGGAGCTTGGCGCCATCGGCCGGCATAACGTGAAGAATGCCTTGGGTGTTTATGTTTTGGCCCGAGAATTAGGAATGGACCGGAGCAAACTGCTCGAGGGCTTCGCCTCTTTTTCAGGCGTCAAACGGAGGCAGGAGTTTAAAGGCGAGAGCCGCGGCGTTTTAGTCATAGACGACTTTGCGCATCACCCGACCGCGGTTGCGGAAACCATCAAAGCCGTTAAGGACGCCTTCACCGGGCGACGGGTGTGGGCGGTATTCGAACCGCGGAGCAACACCAGCCGGCGCAACATCTTCGAGCGGGAGTTCGCACTGTCATTGTCCCTGGCGGACCGGGTCGTCGTTTCCGGCCTTCATCAGCCCGAGAAGATTCCCGAAGCAGAACGATTATCGGTGGAGCGTGTCGTCGAATCGATCAATCAATCCGCCGGGCACGAGCAGGGGATAGTAATCAACGGCGCGGATAATATTGCCGCTCATGTGGTGGCCCATGCCGGCGCGGGCGATATCATACTGGTGATGTCAAACGGCGCGTTTGACGGGGTGCAGGAGAAAATTTTATCGGGGCTAGCCAGTTAGATGCAATGCAGCGCATTTCTCACTACAGTAGTAATTTCCTTTTCGTAATAACGCCTCGCTCTTTGGAACATAGCTCTGGCATTGCGGATCCAACACCATCTCTTCTCCCCTAGGTTTGGCCAAGTTTGGGTTGCGCGTAGAGCTCTTGCGGGCGACCAAATAGGCTCGCATGGCGGTAATTACAATCCACGCGACGACGACAAATAGAAGCAAGCGAAGTAACACTGTGGTTTGTCTAACAGGCCCCGGCTCCACTCTCAAGGGTGAAAGAGATGGATTTTTTTGTCGTCTTTGACATTGACAAGTAGCTCTGAGATCGTGACCCCGAGCTCCGGGTGAATTACTTGAGGGGCGATTTCACTGAGCGGTATCAAAACGAATTTTCGGTTCGGCATCTCGGGGTGGGGTATGTGCAAGTTTTTTTTCTTCATCACCAATGCATCGTAGAGCAAGATATCCAAGTCGATGATGCGAGCGCCCCAGCGTTTCTTGACCTTCTTCCGTCCCATGGCCCGTTCAATGTTTTTGAATTTGTTGAGCAGCATCTCGGGTTTGAATTTAGTTTCTATTTCGATGGCGCCGTTAACGTACCAATCTGTGGAATCTCCCAAGGGCTCACTTTCATAAAGAGAAGATTCCTTCAGGATTTTCGTATCGGGAAGCTTCGCTAACCGGTCTAGTGCCTCGAGAAAGTTATCTTTCTTCTTGCCGAGGTTGGAGCCGATCCCGATGTAGACCTGATGTGCGACCGCAGTTGCCATGATGCCTTGGTGGAACAATCCTAAAGATTGACCTGCCGGATTCTTTCCGCGACCTCCTTCAAACGTTGCTGATCGACACATACCGTAAAGCGGACATAACCCTCACCGGCATCGCCAAAGCCGTTTCCGGGAGTGGTTACAACGCCCGCTTCGTCCAGTAGCTTAGCCGTAAATTCAGCGGAAGACAGACCCTTCGGAGTAGCCACCCAGACGTAGAAGGTTGCGCGAGGTTTTTCGCAGTCCAATCCTATCGCGCGCAGTCCAGAAACGAGTATGTCGCGCCGCTCTTGGTAAATTTTTCTGGAGGGCTCGATGATGCTGTCGCCCAGTTTCAACGCCTCGATACCGGCTTCTTGGATCGCCTGGAAAATACCTGAATCGAGATTGGACTTCGCTTGTGCCAACCCGCTGACGATGTCCGCGTTACCGACCGCCATACCGATGCGCCATCCGGTCATATTGAATGTCTTTGACAATGAGTGGAATTCAATACCGACCTCTTTCGCCCCCTCGACTTCGAGAAAACTCATCGGCCGATATCCGTCGAAACCCATTTCTGTATACGCAGCATCGTGGCAGACGATGACGTCATTCTTGGTGGCGAAATCGATGACTCTCTTATAGAAATCCCGGTCGGCGACCGCCGCAGTCGGATTGTTGGGATAGTTGATCCAAAGGAGTTTGGCCTGTTTGGCGATGTCACCGGGGATGGAATCCAAGTCGGGTAGAAACTGGTTTTCTTTTTTTAGCGGCAAAAAGTAGTTTCGGCCGCCGCTAAACGCTGTGCCAATATGATAGACCGGGTAACAGGGACTGGCCACCAGGACAATGTCGCCGGGATCAACGTAGGCTACAGCCATGTTTCCGATCCCTTCTTTGGAGCCGATCAGTGATACGACCTCTTTCCCGGCATCGAGCTTTACACCGAAGCGCCGCTGATACCAATTCGCCACTGCTTGACGAAACTCAGACAGACCTGAACTATTCGGATAACGATGGTTTACCGGGACAGTGGCCCTTTCAATCAGCTTCTCGACAACCTCCGCCGGAGTGGGGATGTCTGGATCCCCGATGCCTAAGTCGATTAGGTCGACACCCCGGGCTAGCGCCTCACGTTTTCGCCGGTCGATTTCGGCAAACAGATAAGGCGGTAAATCGTTAATTCGCTTGGCTTTTTTAATCAAAATGGGCAACTTCCGTGATCCTCCATGGTAAAATCGCACTGGTTTTACCTGGTTTTTCCAATTTTGACAACCATTTCAAAAAGCCCTCTAATCGTGAGTGTAGTAGGGGTATTTCCATGAACATCATCATCGACGGATACAATCTGATCGGTAGCGAGCGCGGTTTAAGAGGTGACCTCGAGCACCAAAGAAACTGGCTGCTTCAACGCCTTTCGGTTTACCAACAAGTTCGGGGTCATACTGTCGTCCTCGTGTTCGATGGCTGGAAAACGGGCTTGATCGACGAGGTCTCGGAAAACAAACACGGAGTCCGAATTGTTTTTTCCCGGCAGGGAGAGAAGGCCGACAGCGTCATCGTTCGGCTGGCGCGAGCAAAAGGAAGCGGATGTGTTGTAGTTACTTCTGATCGTGAGGTGCGGAGGGCGGTGGAAAAGTTCGGCGCAGCCGCAGTTTATGCAGATGAGTTCAGCCGAATCCTGCGCAATCTGGAATTAACAGAAGATGGCGGCAGCCACGAAGGCGAGCGCCGGCCGAACAAGAAGGGAAACCCAAAGCGGCTTGCTAAAACCGAACGACAACGTCAAGGAAGACTGAAGAAACTCTGAGTTCCGAACTGTGACGCAGTAATCAACGCTCGTTTTTTTTGGTCCTTTCTAAGCGATTGAGCGCGCCGTTGCGGAATATCAGCAGGGTGCCGTCCGGATAAAACCAATGCTCCTCACTCGAATGTTGCGGACCTTTAATGCGACTTACCCGTCGGGGATCACCAACAACTCTTTTGACCTCACCTGCGGTCATCCCAGGCACGGCTTGGCCTTTGATGGCGGATTCCTTTACGGCCGCCGACCAAGGCTGACTCTGAATCCATTCTATTCGTGCCTTTTCCGCTTGGTTCTTTTCCTCCAAAGCCTTTTTTTCATCAGCTAGCGGATCAGTTGTGAGGATTGTGGCGTTGAACTGTTCGTGAAAAGCTTGCGCATGAATGTATCCCTCCGCTCCTGATTCAAACTTTACTTTGTAATAAGGATTTCTAGCTTTCCGCCCGACCAGTTCAGTAATTTCAAAGGATTCGTTAGCTCCCGGGTGGAATGCCGATGCATCAGAAGTCGGAGATCTCACGAAGGACGGGAGTTTTCCCTCAACCGCTGATATCCAGAAGATCTTGCCGACTCGCGCCTCCAGCGCATCAAGCTGCTTTTCCGTGTAGTGGTTCGATGCTGCTGCGGGTGTGAAAAGAATCAGCAAAATCCATATGGCAAGAGAGGTGACCATACAGCTTATAGAAAGCAACCGTTCAATCCAATTAGGATAGCGGGAGGTTAGATCCTGAATGGGCTTGTGCATTAGTCTTGGCGGCTATTTTGACCCGAAAAAAAGGAGGCTCATGGAGCCTCCTTGCATGGTTGCGGGGCCGGGATTTGAACCCGGGACCTCAAGGTTATGAGCCTTGCGAGCTGCCAGACTGCTCCACCCCGCGATAAATGGTATCGGATAATGGTTGTACCTTGCGATTTATGAGGAGTCAAGGTAGGCATTGCTTATGAGTGAAAAACCTCGAACCCCATTGACGACGGTGGATACAATCATCGAAATCTCCAGCGGCGGAATTGTCTTGGTTGAAAGAAAAAATCCGCCGCACGGCTGGGCGCTGCCCGGTGGCTTTGTCGATTATGGAGAGTCTCTGGAAATTGCCGCGGTGCGGGAAGCCAAAGAAGAGACCTGCCTTGATATCACTCTCGTCGAGCAGTTCTATACTTACTCCGATCCCCAAAGGGATCCGCGACATCACACGGCCTCAACTGTCTACTTGGCGATCGCCGACGGGGTGCCACAGGGAGACGACGATGCTCAAGATGCCAAAGTATTCATCGAAAACGAGCTTCCTAGTCCAATAGTTTTCGATCATTCAAAGATTTTGGCGGATTATTTCAGATTTAAAAAGACCGGAAAGCGACCGAAACCCTAAATAGCTGCTGGTGCGCTAATGAATCTTCGCGAACGCGTCGCGCATGCGCCGGCATCCCTCTTCAATGTTCTCCAAGGACGTCGCATACGATAATCGAATGTGCGCGTTGGAGCCGAAATCTTCCCCTGGAACCGCGGCTACTTTTGCTTCTTCAAGCAGATAGTCTGCGATATCGCACGGCGAAGTCAGGCTTTTACCGTTCACATTCTTGCCGATGAAAGCAGCGATATTCGGAAAAACATAAAAGGCGCCTTGCGGCTTGAGGCATTGTACGCCGCTGATGGCATTAAGGCGCTCGACGACAACATTTCGCCGTTTCGCAAATTCGCCGACCATCATCGCCACGTCATCCTGCCGCCCCTGAATCGCCTCGAGAGCAGCGGCTTGAGCGATGGAGGTCGGGTTTGATGTGCTCTGGCTCTGAATCTTGGCCGCAGCGTCAATGATATCAGCCGGACCGAGCGCGTAACCGATGCGCCAACCGGTCATGGCATAGCTCTTTGATACTCCGTTTACGATAACAATTCTGTCCCGCAACGATGGCGCCAGCGTGGCAAGGTTTCGGATGGTGAACCCATCGTAAACGATTTTATCATAGATATCGTCGGTAACGATGAGACAATTGTGTTTCTCAAGAACCTGTGCAATGGCCATCAGTTCAGTCTCTTCGTAGCTCGCCCCAGTAGGATTGCTGGGACTGTTCAGAACGAAGACCCGTGTACGCGAAGAAAGTGCTTTGGCGAGTTGTTGCGCGCCGATGCGAAATCCGGTCGCTTCGCTGGTCTGAATGATCTTGGGCACACCGCCCGCTAGCAGTGCCATGTCCGCGTAACTCACCCAATAAGGCGCAGGAACAAGAATCTCATCGCCGGGATTCACTACTGCTTGGAAAAGATTATAGAGGGAGTGTTTGGCGCCGCAGCTAACCAATATTTCGCTCATTTGATATCTGAGCCCGTAGTCGCTCAGGTATTTTTGCGCAATAGCTTGCCGCAGCGGTTCAATGCCTCTGACATCGGTATACTTGGTCATTCCTCTTTTTAGAGCTTCGATAGCAGCCGCTTTGATTCTATCAGGAGTATCAAAGTCCGGCTCTCCGGCGGAGAAATTGATCACATCGATGCCTTGGGATCGAAGTTTTCCTGCTTTTGCGGCGATTGCTAAAGTCACCGAAGGTTTGATGAGTAGCGTTCTTTCTGCCAGCGTAGTCATCTACTGTTCCTGCCTGAACTTCCGGTTGAGGTTCTTAAGAACATCATCGGGAACTAATCCTTCGACGTTGCCACCCAAACTGACGACTTCCTTGACCAGGCGTGAGCTGATGTAGAACTCGGATTCGCCGGTCATCATGAAGAATGTTTCCACGTTGGGTTTGAGTCGGTGATTCATCATAGCCATCTGGAACTCGTATTCAAAATCCGATACCGCCCGCAACCCTCGGATAATGACCGGAGCTTGCTTGCGTTCGGCATAATCCACCAGCAGCTTTTGGAAAGAATCCGCCTCTACACGATCTTTTAGAGTTTCGAAGACTCCACGGATCATCTCCAAACGTTCTTCAACCGAGAAAAGGGAAGTATCCTTACCGGCGTTAGTGGCAATAGCGACTACTACTTTGTCGAAGACGCGCAGGGCGCGCTTGACGAGGTCGACGTGGCCGTTGGTGATTGGATCGAATGATCCAGGATAGATTGCAATGTTTTGTGTCATCTCCTAGGTGTCCCCTATTCAGCTGAGATCCTTCACGCTTTATGTTCAAAGAAGGAGAGCCAAGTGTCGCCGTAGTTTCGCTGATCTTTCAAAATCAGCGAGCCATATTCCGCCTCGGGTTTTTCGCGGGCACTGTGTTCCACCACCAATGTTCCGGACGCCCGCAACAGGTTTCCGCGCGCGATCGCCTCTAGAGAGGCTCGAACCCAGTTGCGTTGGTAGGGCGGGTCGAGAAAAATCATATCAAAGGATTCCCCGCGCCGCGCCAGCGAGCGTAGGGCTCGGGAGACTGGAGCAATCCGAACACTAGCACGATCCGCGAAACCTAGTCTGCGGAGATTCTCGCGGATCACCTTACCAGATTTGTCCGACGAGTCTATCAAAATTGCTTTCGCAGCTCCGCGGCTGATGGCTTCGATGCTGACGTTTCCCGTACCCGAGAAGAGATCCAAAAGCTTGATGCCGGAGAGATCGTGGGGCAGGATGTTAAACAGCGATTCCTT